>DASQDS010000261.1:0-3738 GCA_035634075.1 Pilimelia sp.
CGTAGCCAGGTGCCCGCGCAGCTCCTCGACGCTGTCCTCGGCCGCCAGGCGGGCCGCCCGCGCCTCGTCCACGGCCGCCTGCACCTCGATGAAGCTCGGCGCCTTGCCGGAGCCGCCGGCCGCCGCGTAGGCGCCCACCACGTCCCCGTCCGGCGTGACCGCGCGCAGCTCAGCGTGTGCCGCCGCCAGCCGCGTCGCGGCAGCCAGATCCGGCACGAGTACGACGTCCCGCAGCGCGTGGTGCACCGCCGGGCGCAGCTCGTCGGCGCAGCGGACCACGTCAGGTGCCCACCGCGCGCCGTCGGGCAGGGCCGGGCGCAGCGCGTCGAGCGACCCGATCGAGCCCGGCTCCGGCGGCCCCGCGACCAGCAGCGCCGCACGGCCCTGGTCGGCGATCTTGAGGGAGCGCATCACCTCGGCCGCCTCGTCCACCCCGGTGACCGCGACCGCGTCGGCGAGGCTGCCCAGGGCCGCGGCGAGCGCCACCTCGTTGCCCGGCTCGACGGTCAGCAGCCCGGCGAGGCTGCCGAGCATCCCCGGCACCTCCGCGGCCCGCGCCAGCAACGCCCCGGCCCCGTCCTTGCGCCGCAGGCCCAGCGAGAGCGCCTCCTCGCGGGCCTGCCAGCTCGCCGCCTCCTTCTCCGCCGCCCGCTCCGCCTGGCCCAGGTCGCGCACGGCGCGGGTGGCGGCGTCGTGCGCGGCGGCGGCCTCGGCGTGCCGGGCGTCGAGGTCGGCGTTGTCCCGGTCGGCCTCGCTGGACTGGGCCGCCACCTCGTCCAGGTCCGCCTGGGCGCGGGTGGCCCGGGTCAACGCGTCGGCGTGCGCGGCGGCGAGCCGGGAGATCTCCTCGGCGGCCGTCGCGGTGCGGGTGCGGGCGGCGTTGACCTGGCCGGTCAGCTTCGCCAGGCCCTCCCGCCGGTCGGCGATCGCCTTCACCGCCGCCACCAGGGCCCGCTCCGCGGCCGCCAGCTCCGCCTCCAGGTCTTCCCGGCGCAGGGCGGCCTCGGCGAGCCGCTCCTGGTCCTCGCGGAGCGCGTCGCGCAGCTCCGCCTCCTGGGCCCGGACGCGGTCCGCCTCGGCGGCCAGCTGCTCGGGGTCGCGGCCGGGCCGCTCGTCGTCCGGCGTCGCCGACAGGTGCCGCAGGCGCTGGCTGGCGAGCTGCTCCAGGGACCGGAACCGCTCCTGCAGGGCCGACAGCCTGTACCACGTGTCCTGCGCGGCGGAGAGCAGCGGGGCGTCCTCCGCCAGCGCCGCCTCCAGCTGGCCCAGGCGGCCCTGCACCACCGCGTACTCGGCCTCGACCCGCTCCCGGCGTTCCCGCAGCGCGGTCTCGTCGGCGATCTCCTTGTCGAGCGTCGCGCGCAGCGTGGCCAGGTCGTCGGCGAGCAGCCGCAGCCGGGCGTCGCGCAGGTTGGCCTGGATGCCGGCGGCGCGGCGGGCCACCTCGGCCTGCTTGCCCAGCGGCTTGAGCTGGCGGCGCAGCTCTGCCGTGAGGTCGGTGAGCCGGTTGAGGTTGACCTGCATCGCGTCGAGCTTGCGCAGCGCTTTCTCCTTGCGCTTGCGGTGCTTCAGGACGCCGGCGGCCTCCTCGATGAACGCCCGGCGGTCCTCCGGCTTGGCGTGCAGGACGGCGTCCAGCTGACCCTGGCCGACGAGGACGTGCATCTCGCGGCCGATGCCCGAGTCGCTCAGCAGCTCCTGGATGTCGAGCAGCCGGCAGGAGCTGCCGTTGATCTCGTATTCGCTCTCCCCGGACCGGAACATCCGGCGCGTGATCGACACCTCGGTGTAGTCG
Organism: Pilimelia sp.; assembly: GCA_035634075.1. Lineage (GTDB taxonomy): Bacteria > Actinomycetota > Actinomycetes > Mycobacteriales > Micromonosporaceae > DASQDS01. The sequence continues at coordinate 1,796 of DASQDS010000261.1, forward strand.
ATCGGCAGCGCACCGTCGGTGTTGTCGATCGTCAGGGTGACTTCGGCCCGGCCCAGAGGCGCCCGCCCCGCCGTGCCCGCGAAGATCACGTCTTCCATCTTGCCGCCGCGCAGCGCCTTGGCGCCCTGCTCCCCCAGCACCCAGGAGATGGCGTCGACGACGTTGGACTTGCCGGAGCCGTTGGGGCCCACCACGCAGGTGATGCCCGGTTCCAGCTTCAGTGTCGTGGCGGAGGCGAAGGACTTGAAGCCCTTGACCGTGAGGCTCTTGAGGTGCACGGAACTCCGGAGGTCGGTCGGTGCGCGGCCGGCCAGGCGCCCGGCCGTCAACGGCAGGGTACCGCGACCGACGTGCGCCGATGCCGCGCGCCGCGCCTCGCTCACCCGCGCTGGCCAGGTGGGGTCAGCTGACGTACCAGCCGCACACCTCCCACCCGAGCGGCGAGGCCATGGTGAGCAGCACCACCGTGGGCGCGGCGCCGGCCACAATCAGGGCCGGCCACGACCCGGCGGGCGGGGCCTGCTCCGGAAATTTACGCGGCGTCGGTCAGCCCGTAGCCGACGAGGGCGTACGCGTAGGTCGCGACGATGACCACCTGACCGAGAAGCAGACCGTCCGTCGCGATCCGGACGAGCGTTGCACGGTTCGGCATGGCCGGACGGTAGCTGGTGGGGCCCGGACACGCTGCTCCCACGGCCGGAGGACGGCAGCGCGGTGGGACGGCCGACAGGAAGCGGCGGCAACGGCCGGCGGGCAAAAGAAAGCGCGCCGCCACGGAGGTGTCGGCGCGCACTGTGGTTCTTTGTCCCGAGTGGTTCTTTGTCCCGAGTGGTTGTTGTCCCGCGATCCTTGTACCGACTGTTCGCCGTGCAGACGTTCCGCTCTAACCAAACCTTCGCTGTACCGCGGACTGGTCGTGCCGGGTTACCGGCCGTACCGGTCGGTCATGACGTCGTGTCGGGTGGTGGCGGACCAGGTTGTCCGGCGTGTCGAGAAACTCGGCGTGTCGGGACCGCCGAGCGGGGGCGCCGCATGCACGGCGCCCGCCGAGAGCTCAGGTCAGCGCCGGCTCGGGGAGCCGGAGCAGCTCGTCCGCCTCGGCGGCAGCCGCCGCCAGCCGGTCGTTCTCGGCTCGCAGCCGAGTGAGCTCGAACTCGAGCGCCTGCACCCTGGAACGCAGACGGGTGACCTCGTCGAGAAGGCGCCGGTCTGGCGCGCTGCCGACGTGGCCGTAGAGGGCCTTCGCCATATCGTCTCCTTGTAAAGCGCTGCCGGAATGGCCGGCCAACGCGCGCCCAGCTGCTCGCGGCTACCGGTCCGCGGCCACACAGAGTGGCGGGCGGGCACGGTCGGGCGCGACTGGCGACACCTATATATTCCGCCCACTGCCCGGTTGAGTCAAGCGGCGCAGCGCGCCGTCAACCGGATAAACGTGTCATGGCCGTCACACCGCCTATCATATGGTCACTCTCCGTCGTTGCTGTGTGCCGCGCCAGGGGCACCTTAAGTCTGCCTTTCGCTCGTTGCCGGGGCCCCCGAAACGCCATTAGCGTCAGCTCCCGGCCGATCTCACACTCAATGTCACCTCGGGAGGATCAGCGTGCCAGGCCGATTCGTCCCGCGCGTACCGAGCGGCCACCCCCGCCCGCCGGCCGGTGAGCCCGCACCGGCCGGCCCGCCGCCCCCGGACACGGCGGGTCACCAACCCGCGGGCGCGACGTGGCCCGCCGCCCCCCGCACGGACGGCCGCCTTCCCGCCCAGTCCGCCCGCTACCCCGGGGACGCCCGTTCCGGCCCGGGCAACGCCCGCTGGCCCGGCGGCCCGGACGAAGCCAGCGCCGACGAGCGGCGCTGGCACGAGCCCCGACCCCGCTTCGCGGGCCTGGTCGATCCGCCAGCCGGCGAGCCCGCCGGGCGAAGCCAGGTCCGCCGACCCGAGCCGC
>DASQDS010000262.1:0-1513 GCA_035634075.1 Pilimelia sp.
GAGATCTGCCGGTGGTAGCGCAGGACGGCGTCGATGCCGAACGGCGCGGTGGCGCGGGAGAACCGGGCGGCCAGCGCGAACTGCAGGCCGAGCACGGACAGGGCCAGGAAACCCAGCGCCACCGACAGGTCGACGAGGAAGCCGCGGCCGGGGCGGACGGCGGTGGAGCAGAGGGCGAGCGGGGCGATGGCGAGCAGGCCGTGCAGCGCCGTCCAGGCGACCGCCTGGGCCCGCGTCGAGGGGGCGGCCCGGCGGGTCACCGGCACCGGGCCCTCGCCGGTGAACTCCGAGACCCGGGGACGGCCGAGGACCACCGTCACCGCCGGGGCCGGGGGCCGCGCACGGCCGGGTCGCACAGGGCCGGTCTGCAGCGTGGTGCACGCGGTCTCCAGTGCGGTCGGGCGGCGGCGTGCGCGGGAGCGGGCACCCGGGCGGCGGACGTCCGGGCGGCGGAGCGCACCGGGGTCACCGCCTCGCGCCGCCCTCCGCGTGGCCCCGTGGCCCTCGCGGTGGGCAGCCCCCCATGACGGGCGGTGTCCGGTCGAAGACTCTAGGTGAGGTGAACGGGAGCCCGTCAAGCCCGCGACGGACCGGTCCCGCGCGTGCGCTGGTCAGCGCGGAGGGTGTGTCCGGTCACACCCCGCCCGCCGCGTGCCGCGGTCACCGAGGTGCGCCACCCGCAGCGCCGTGGTCACCTGGGGGCGACGAGCAACGGGAGGTGTCGTGGCACGGGTCCACCTGCTGGCCACCGGCGGCACGATCGCCAGCCGCCGCACGGACGGCGGGCTGTCCGCCACCACGCCGGCGGCCGAGCTGCTCGCCGCGGCGGGTCCGCTCCCGGGGATCGAGGTCACGGTCAGCGACGTCACGACGGTCCCGAGCTTCGCGCTCACCGGGGCCGACGTGCGGGGTCTGCTGCGCGAGGTGCGCCGGTGCCTGGCCGGTGACGTCGACGGCGTCGTCGTCACCCACGGCACGGACACGATGGAGGAGTCGGCGTTCCTGGCCGACCTGGTGCACGACGACCCGCGGCCGGTCGTCCTCACCGGCGCCCAGCGGCCCTTCGACTCCCCCGCCCCCGACGGCCCGGCCAACCTGGCCGACGCGCTGCGGGTGGCCGCCGACCCCGCGGCGCGCGACCTCGGCGTGCTGCTGGCCTTCGACGGCGTGGTCTTCGCCGCCCGCGGGGTGCGCAAGCTGGACACACTGCGCAGCGCGGCCTTCGGCGCCCCCGGCCGCGGTCCGGTGCTGCGGGTGGCCGGCGGGGCCGTCGTCCTCCTGGCCCGCCCGCCGCGGCTGCCGGCCCTGCCGCTGGACCTGGACGCCGAGCTGCCGCGGGTCGACGTCGTCGCCTGCCACCAGGGCGCGGACGACGCCCTGCTGCGCGCCGCGGTCGCGGCCGGGGCGGCCGGGGTCGTGCTGGAGGCCCTCGGCGCGGGCAACGTGTCACCGCCGGTCGCCGTGGCGGCCGCCGAGCTGGTTGCCGGCGGCCTGCCCGTCCTGGTCTGCTCGC
>DASQDS010000263.1:0-7818 GCA_035634075.1 Pilimelia sp.
CCGGCGCCCCGGAGGCCGGCGAGGACGGCGGCAGCGACACCGAAGGGCTGCCGGTGAGCGCCGCCGAGGGGTGCGCCCGGCTCTTCGCCGCCCCCTGGGAGGTCGCGGCGGCGGGGCAGCCGCTGGTGCTCGGCCCGGAACTGGCCGACCACGTGGATCCCGCCCGCGCGGTACGGCTGCGGCAGGCGCTCGGCGGCTTCACCGGCGATGGCGCGGCCGGGGCGATGGCGGCGCTGCGGCGAGCCACGGAGGCGTGCCCCCGTTTTGCGGCGCGGTTGGACGACGGCACCGAAGTCACCGTTGCCCTCGACCCGGCGACGGACGGCACGAGCGGCGGCGGTCCCGATACCGGTGGTCGCGGCCCGGGCGGTGTGAACGGCGCACCGGGCGGGGGTGGCGGGCAGGAGGCCGGGGCCCCGGCTGGCGGCGGGCCGCCGGCGGGCGACGACGCGGCGTACGCGGTGCGGTTCACCGCACACGCGGCGGACGGCAGGACCTGGACCGGCTACCTGGCGGCGGACCGGGTCGGTCCGGTCGTTTCCGTGCTGCGCCATCTGGGCCCGGCGGGCACGGTGGACGCTGGCGAGATGGCGGCCACGCGGGACGCGGCCGTGGCTAAGGCCCGGCCGCTCGCGGCGCTGCTTGGCAGGCAGACCGCCGGCCCCTGACCGCGGCACCCAGCCCCGCCGACCGCGGCTCGCGCAGGAATCCGACAGTTTGAGCGGAATTACCTTCCGACGGAGTGTGGAATCCGCCCGCCGCGCGCGCCTACGATGTGGCCGCCTCCCGCAACTTTCCGGCCCGGACAATTCCGGATCACCACGGACCACGAGCCGCGGACCACGAGCCGCGGACCACGGACCACGGACGACCGCGGACGGGAAGCGACGGGGCGAGGTAACCCTGGACGCGGGAGCACCGGACGCGGGAGCACCGGACGAGGAGCGCGGGACGATGGAGCGACGGACGATGGGGCCGCCAGCAGTCCAGAACGAATGGCCGAAGCGGCTCAGCGCGCTGCTCGGCACGTCCCTCATCGTGCCGATCGTCGGCGAGTTCGCGATCGCGCTGATCAACAGCGAGCAGTTCAACCTCGCGCGGGCGCTGGTCTTCGTCGGCATCCTCGGCGGCTGCGCGCTGGCGCTGCTGTTCACCAAGATTCGGACGCTGTCGCTGCGGTTGGCGATGGCTGTCTTCCTGATCGCCGCCGGCGTGTCCACTGTCGCCTTCGGCTTCCTGCTCACCGTGCAGCCGAAGGTCATCGACAGCGACACCGTGTCCGACATCATCGGGGTCATCACCCTGTCCGTCGGCCTGTTCATCCTCTGCGCCGGCCTGTTGCTGCTCTACGACCAGCGGACGACGAATACGATCGCGCAGGACCTGGCAACCCCCGAGCCGGAACAGACGAGCACCGAGCCGGACCACATCGTCCTGCGGCGCTACCCGCCGTACCGGGCGGACGCGTACGACGGCATCGTCGACCTGTGCCGCCAGCAGCTCAGCGTGAAGGACCTGCACTACGTCGCCTACTACGTGAAGAAGCAGCCGGTCTTCCGTGTGGACGTGCTGCACGACCCGGGCCTCGCCCGCTTCTACGGCATCGCGGGCGCGGAGGACCGGCGGGCCGCCTACGAACGGCACGGGCGCACCGTGGACCGGATGATGGCGAAGCTCAACGCGGAGTTCCGCTCGATGGACAGCGGGGTCCTGATCCGGCTGGTGCTCGACGTGGAGCGGGGCGCGCTCTACTACTACCTGATCCATCAGGAGTCGGAGCGTTTTGCGGTCGGCGTTACCCTCGATCAGGACAGGGTCCACGCGACGGACCGCAAGATGCAGGTGCTGGTCGACGAGATCCGGCACCACCTGGGCCACCCCAGGATCACCGAGCTGGAGCGCTGACGGCCGGCCGGTGGCCTGGGCCCGCTGACCGCAGAGGGGGCGTCGAGCACCAGTGACCCGCCTCGCCGGCCTGCTCGGGCTGGTGCTCGCCGGCTGGCTGTTCGCCTCGGTCGCGTCCCTGGAGCACCTCAGCGACGCCACGGGCTACCTCTACGCGACCTCCGCGCTGCTGGCGGTCGGCCTCTACGGCAGCACGTACGGCATCGACCTGCCCGGCGCCCGCCGGGACCGCCGGCTGATCATGTTGGCCGTCACGGTCGGTGTACTGCTCAAGGCCGTGCTGATCGGCGGCGCGCTGGCGCTGGCCTTCCGTGACCCGCTGTTTCTGATTCTGGGCGTGGTCGTCTCCCAGATCGACCCGCTGTCGGTGGCGGCCATCATGGGCGACCAGCGGATGTCCCCCCGGGCCCGGACCATCCTGGCCGCCTGGGCCTCCTTCGACGATCCGGTCAGCCTGGTGCTGGCCGTGTACGCGACCGCTGTGGCGACGGTCACATTCGGGCTGGGCCAGGAGTTGCCCCAGGGCCTGCACGTCGGCACCGGGCTTTGGCGGGTCTTCGTCGACCTCGCCGCGAACCTGCTGTTCGCCGCCGTCGCCTACGGCCTGTGGCGGGCCGGCGGCCGAGACCGGTGGCGCTGGTGGGCGTACGCGCTGCTGGCGGCCGTCGCCGTCGTGGCGGTGTGGCAGTTCCTCATGCTCGGACTGGCGATCGCCGGCCTGTTCCTGCGCCCAGCCGGGATCAATGGCGTCCTGCCCAGGCTCACCCAGTGGGCGCTGGCCGCGGCCGCCTTGCTGTTGGGCGCGCTGCTCGTCGGCGGGGTCCGGCTCGGGGCCGGGGCGGCACTGGGCGCCGCGGCGTTCCTGTCGCAGATCGTGGCGGCGCTGGTGCTCGCCCGGGCGCTGCCCGGCCGCGACCGGTTCCACCTGGCGCTCGCCCAGCAGAATGGCATCACGGCGGTCATCCTGGCACTCCGGCTGGAGGCGCAGTTTGTCGGCGTGGTGGCCGTCGTGGCGCCCGCCATCCTCACCACCAACGCGCTGTATCTGGTGGCCAACCCGCTCGCCGACCGGGTCGCCGCCCGGGTCGCCGCCCGCCGGCGCCGCCGGGCTGGCCCGCCGCGCCCCGCACCGGCGGGGATCACCGCGGTCGGGTTGGGGAATGATGGGGGCCATGCCGACCCTGCGCATCGCCCTGGCCCAGGTCAACCCGACAGTCGGTGACCTCGACGGCAACGCCTCGCTGATCCGCGAGTCCGCCCGCGCGGCCGCCGACGCGGGCGCCCAACTGGTGCTGTTCCCCGAGATGGTCCTCACCGCGTACCCCGTGGAGGATCTGGTGTTCCGGCGCTCCTTCGTGGCCGCCTCTCGCGCGGCGCTGGAGCGGCTGGCCGCCGACCTCGCCGCCGATGGCCTCGGCGACCTGGCCGTCGTGGTGGGGTACCTGGATTCGGACGGTCCCGGCCGGTTCACCGGCACCGCCGTGGACGCCGTCGCGGACGAGCTGACCGACGACGGCGCTGTCAGCGACGGAGGCGGGAACGGAGACGGGAACGGAGACGGAGACGGAGACGGTGGGGCCGGCCGGGGTGGCCCACGCAACGCCGCCGCGCTGGTGCACGGCGGCCGGGTCGCCGCCCGCTACTTCAAGCACCACCTGCCCAACTACGGCGTATTCGACGAGGACCGGTACTTCCTACCCGGTGACACCCTCACCGTGGTGCGGCTGCCCGCCGTCGGCGGGCCGGTGGACGTCGCGCTGACCATCTGCGAGGACCTGTGGCAGGCCGGCGGCCCGTTCGCGGTGGCGCGGCACGCCCGGGTCGGCCTGGTCGCGAACATCAACGGCTCGCCGTACGAACTCGACAAGGACGACGTCCGGCTGCCGCTGGTACGCCGGCGCGCCGCCGAGGCCGGCGCCACCATCGCGTACGTCAACCTGGTCGGCGGCCAGGACGAGCTCGTCTTCGACGGCGACTCGATGATCGTCACCGCAGACGGCGAGCTGCTGGCCCGGGCGCCGCAGTTCTCCCCGTACCTGCTGATCCATGATCTGACCGTGCCCGCGGCGGACGCGGCGCCGGCGGACGTGCCGGCCGGTGGGCCGCCGGCGGAGATGGCCATCCGCCGGGTCGAGCTGGCCGGCGCACTGCCCCCCGCCCGGCCGGGCGGGCCCGGCGAGGGTGGGATCGCCGAAGGGGGAATCGCCGATCGGGTCGCCGACGAGGCCGAGGTGTGGCGGGCCCTGGTCGTGGGCCTGCGCGACTACGTCACGAAGAACGGGTTCCGGTCGGTGGTGCTGGGGCTCTCCGGCGGCATCGACTCCGCCGTAGTTGCCGCCGTCGCGGTGGACGCGCTGGGCCCCGAGCGCGTCGTCGGCGTCTCCATGCCCAGCCAGCACTCCTCGGGGCACTCCCGCGACGACGCTGCCGAGCTGGCCAAGCGGACCGGGCTGGACTACCGGGTGGAGCCGATCCAGGAGATGGTCGACGCCTTCCTGGCGAACCTGTCGATGTCCGGGCTGGCCGTGGAGAACCTGCAGGCCCGCGTCCGCGCCGTCATCCTGATGGGCCTGTCCAACCAAGAGGGCCACCTGGTGCTCACGACCGGCAACAAGAGTGAACTGGCGGTGGGCTACTCCACCCTCTACGGCGACTCGGTGGGCGGCTTCAACCCCCTCAAGGACGTGCCGAAGACGCTGGTGTGGCGGCTGGCGAGCTGGCGGGACGCGGAGGCGACCCGGCTGGGTGGCACCCCGCCCATCCCGGAAAGCTCGATCACCAAGCCGCCCAGCGCCGAGCTGGCGCCGGGCCAGCTGGACACCGACTCGTTGCCGGAGTATCCGGTCCTGGACGCGATCCTGGCCGGCTACGTGGACGGCGACCTGGGCCGGGACGACCTGGTTGCGGCCGGGCACGATCCGACGGTGGTGGACCGGGTCCTGCGGCTCGTGGACGTCGCCGAGTACAAGCGCCGGCAGTCGGCGCCCGGCACGAAGATCTCGATCAAGGCGTTCGGCCGGGACCGCCGGTTGCCGATCACCAACAGGTTCCGGGAGCGCACCGACTGACCGCCGGTTCAGGGTGTGACCTCCTCCACTGATCCCTGACGGTGGGGCGGTCGCCGGTGCCACCATCGGGGAAGGCCCGGGGACCGCGAGCGCGGCCTCGAGGCGAGAGGAGACTCCCATGTCCGAGCACCTGACCGACCCCACCGGTGGGCATCGCACGCCTGCGCCCGAGGTCGCCACCCTGTATGGCGGCCCCGCCACCCGCCGGGTCCGCAACCGGGACCTTTTCGCCGCCAAGGAGCGCGGCGAGAAATGGCCGATGCTGACCTCGTACGACCAGTACACGGCGACACTGTTCGACGCCGCCGGCATCCCCGTGCTGCTCGTCGGCGACTCGGCCGCCAACAACGTCTTCGGGCACGAAACCACCCTGCCGGTCACGGTCGACGAAATGCTGCCGCTGGTCCGCGCCGTCGTGCGGGGCACCCGGCGCGCGCTGGTGGTTGGGGACCTGCCGTTCGGCTCGTACGAGGAGGGCCCCACACAGGCGCTGCGCACCGCGGTGCGGTTCATGAAGGAGGGCGGCTCCCACGCGGTCAAGCTGGAGGGCGGCCGCCGGGTCGCCGACCAGATCGCCGCCATCACCGGCGCCGGCATCCCGGTGATGGCGCACATCGGCTTCACCCCGCAGAGCGAGCACGCCATGGGCGGCTACCGGGTGCAGGGGCGCGGCGACGCCGCCGAGGACGTGGTGGCGGACGCGCACGCTGTCGCCGCGGCCGGCGCGTTCGCGGTGGTGCTCGAGATGGTGCCCGGCCAGGTTGCCAAGCGGATCACCCACGAGCTGGCGATCCCCACGATCGGCATCGGCGCCGGCCCGGACACCGACGCCCAGGTGCTCGTCTGGCAGGACATGGCCGGCCTGCGCACGGGCAAGGCGCCGCGTTTCGTCAAGCGGTACGCCGACCTGGCGGGCACGCTGGCGGACGCGACGCGCCAGTTCGCCGAGGAGGTCCGGGGCGGGGCGTTCCCCGCCCAGCAGCACACGTTCGACTGACCGGCCGGATCGCCGGCGGGTGCCGGAGGTGCCGGACCGGGCTGGCGGGGATGCGGCGCCGAGGTGGTCGCATGTCACCGGCCCCGGTCCGTCCCTGCGGTCGTCAGCCTCGTCACGCTGGGCGTGGCCGACCCCGACGGGCACGTCCGGGAGGCGGCTCACAACCCGTCGTGGCCGAGGCGCCGACCGGCCTCCCCGAACCTGCCGTGAACCGCCGGTGACACCGCGGGGCCGCGTTGTCAGTGGGCGGCGAACAGGACCTGGCGGCGGGCCGGGTCGGCGGTGACGAGGCGTACCGACACCCGCTCCCCCAACGGCAGCTCGCCCTCGCACCGGGCCCGCACCGCCGGCTCGTCGATGGCCACCGTGCCGCCGGGCCGGCGATCCGGCTGGCCGGCTCTCGGCGCGTCGACGTCGACCACCGCTGCGTCGAACCGCTCCCCCACCCGGCCTGCCAGGACGACGGCCTCCGTGAGGTCCACCGCAGCGCGCGCCGCCGCCGACGCGACCCGGTCGGTGTCGGCCATGACCTTGGGCAGCTTCGGCAACGCCTCGCGCGCCCACTGCGGCACCGGCCTGCCGGCGTGCAGGGCCAGGCACACCTCGGTGGCGTACCGGTCCGCCAGGCGCCGCAGCGGCGCGGTCACGTGTGCGTACGGGCCGCCGACGCCGCCGTGCGTGGACTGGGCCGGCGGCTGCCCGTCGAAGGCGGTGTAGCCGGCCCCCCGCATCAGCTCCGCCGCCTGGTCGAGGAAGGCGGCGCCGCGGGGCTGCGCTGCGTCCACGGCGGCGATCACAGCCCCGGCGCTCACCCCCTCGGGCCAGTCGATGCCCAGCGCGTGCGCCGCCGCCCGGAGCCGGTCGACCGCCTCCCGGCTCGGGGACGGCATCGTCCGGAGCAGGCCCACCCCGCCGGCCAGCATGATGGCGGCGGCCGACGCCCCCGTCAGCAACGAGATCTGTGCGTTGTGCTCCTCCACCGCGGCCGGCGCCCGCAGCACCAGCCGCCAGCCGTCGCCGACCGGCTCGACTTCCTGCTCGGGCAGCGGGAGCGAGATGCCGCCGCGGTCGAGCCCGCGCCCGGCCAGGAGCGTGCCGAGCTCGGGCAGCAACGCGATGGGCTCCGGCAGCGTGTCGGCGTCCGCGTCCCGCTGCACGCCGACGTAGTCCAACTGTGCCCGGCTGCGGACCCGGGCGCGCTCCACCCGGACGGCGTCCGTCGCGCCGTCGGATGCCAGGTCGATGGTCCAGAGAACGGCGGCCCGCTCGACGTCGGGCAGGAGGCTCACGGCGCCCTCGCTGAGGGCGACGGGGTGCAGGGGGACGTTGCCGTCGGGCAGGTACACGGTCTGACCGCGCCGCCAGGTCTCCACCTCCAGGGCGCCCCCGGGCCGGACGTAGGCCGCGACGTCCGCGATGGCGTACCGGACCCGGTAGCCGCCCCCCGCCCGCCGCTCCAGGCACAGCGCCTGGTCCAGGTCGCGCGAACCCGCCGGGTCCACCGTCACGAACGGGATGTCGGTGCGGTCCGCGTACGGACCGTCGACACCACCGGGCGGCTGCGCCGCCGCGCGGTCGGCTTCGCGCTGCGCCGCGAGCGGGAACTGCGTGGGCAGGTCCAGCTCGCGGCGCAGGGCGCTGAAGTCAATGCGGGGCGCGAGGACGCGTCGGATCAGCACGCGTCCTTTGTCCCAGTGCAGCCGTCAGCCGGACGGCTGCCGACGCCGTGTCAGCGCCATCGGCGGTCCGGGCCGGGCGGGCGGTCCGGGCCGGCCGGGCGGTCGTGCCGACGGTGCCGCCCCGGTGGTTGGTGCGGTCGTGCCGAACGGTGCGGGTCGCGCCGAACGG
>DASQDS010000264.1:0-4483 GCA_035634075.1 Pilimelia sp.
CTCAACCTCCCCGGCGCGGGGTGGGGCACCCGCACCGAGACCAAGAACGTGAACTCCCTGCGCAGCGTCGAGCGGGCCGTGCGGGCCGAGATGCTGCGCCAGGCGTCGGTGCTCGACGCGGGCGGGTCGGTCACCCAGGAGACCCGGCACTTCCACGAGGACACCGGCGACACGGCCCCCGGCCGGTCCAAGGAGGAGGCGACCGACTACCGGTACTTCCCCGAGCCCGACCTCGCGCCGCTGGCCCCCGACGCCGCCTGGGTGGCGGAGCTGAAGGCCGCGCTGCCGGAGCCGCCGCGGGTGCACCGCAAGCGGTTGCAGGAGCGGTGGGGGCTGTCGGATCCGGACATGCAGTCGGTGGTCAACGCGGGGGCGGTGGAGCTGATCGAGCAGACGGTGGCCGCCGGCGCGAGCCCCGCGGGCGCCCGCAAGTGGTGGCTGGGCGAGCTGGCCCGCCGGGCGAACGAGACGGGTGTCGACCTGGCGGCCATCGGCGCCAGCCCGGCGCAGGTCGCCGAGCTGCAGGGGCTGGTCGACAGCGGCCGGTTGAACGACAAGCTGGCCCGCGCGGTGCTGGAGGGCGTCGTGGCGGGCGAGGGCTCGCCGGCCGACGTGATGGCCGCCCGCGGGCTGGGTGTGGTTTCCGACACGGGCGAGCTGACCGCCGCCGTGGACGACGCGATCGCCGCCAACCCCGACGTGGCGGCGAAGGTGCGTGATGGCAAGGTGGCCGCCGCGGGCGCGCTGGTGGGCGCCGTCATGAAGGCCACCCGCGGGCAGGCGGACGCCAAGACCGTCCGGGAGCTGATCCTGGCCCGGCTCGGCGGCTGACCGGTCAGCGGCGGGGCGTCGGTTCGGCGTCCGACGGGGCCTCGCCCTCGTCCGGGTCGCCGTCGTCGACCACGTGCCGCTCCAGCGTCACCTGGGCCAGGCCGGCGCCGCCGACGACGATGTCGTCGTGCGCCTGCAGGGTCCGCGCGTTGTCGAAGTAGAGCACCGACATCGACAGCGGCACCGGGTCCTCGGCCTCCAGGCCGCGCAGCCCGGCGCCGCCGGTGGAACCGGAGACGAACAGCCGGGTCGGGTCGGCGCCCGGCTCGCCCGCCAGCGTGCTGACGGTGCGGTTGTGGGTGTGGCCGGCCAGCACGACCGGGCAGGCGCCGGCCAGCCCGCTGGCGGAGGCGGGATCGTGCAGCAGCGCGATGTCCACCGGCCGGCCGCTCGCGCGGATCACGTTCGCGAGCTCCGCGCCGGTGCCGAGCACCCGCTCGGCGGTCTGCTTGCCGACGGCCGGCGCGCCGGCGTTCGCCGGGTCGTCCTTGTCCGGGGTGAAGCGGGGGTCGCCGATGCCCGCGACGGTCAGCCCCGCGACCGTGGTGACCGTGCCGTTCAGCACGGTGGCGTTCGGCTGGCGGGCGACCGCCTGGGCGGTCAGGGCGGAGTCGTGGTTGCCCCGGATGTAGACGTACGGGACGCCCAGGCGGCCGATCGCCGCCACGTACGTCGCCTCGGCGTCGCTGCCCCAGTCGGTGATGTCCCCGGTGTCGACCACCGCGTCGATCTCGAACTGCGTGACCACCGTGCTGATCACGGACCACGCGGTGGGGTTGAGGTGCAGGTCGGAGACGTGCAGGACCCGGGTGATGCCCACGTCGGGCTGGAAGACCGGCAGGGTGGAGACCGCCGTGTACAGCTCCGTGACGTTGTTGACCAGCTTCTGGAGCTGGCCGGCGTACTGGTCGTAGCGGTCCGCGATGCGCCGGGCGTCGCCCACGAGCGCCGGCGCGTTCACCAGCAGGCCCTCGTACCGCGGCTCGTCGATGGCGTCCTGCCGGAAGGTGCCGACCGCAACGGCGAGGCTGCTCATCGTCACGGCGAGGGCGAGCCCACCGGTCCAGGCGACCCGCCGGACGTCGCGGAAGACGAGGGCCGCGAGCGCCATCGCGGTCAGCAGCGCGACGCCCAGCGTCCGCAGGCCGAGCCGGATGGCCCCCAGGGTGACGTCGTGCACGGCGCCCTCGCTGACCCGGGCGACGCCGTTCGGGTCGTTGATGAGCCGTTCGGTGCGCGCCTGGTCGAGCGCGTCGAAGCGGACTGTCAGGTGCGCGGGGCCGTCGTGGCTGTCCAGGTGCAGGGCGCCCAGCGGGGGGACGTCCACCTCGGCGTCGCCGACCAGGGACGGGGTGAGCTGCAGGCTGGCGTGGAACGGGCCGATGTCGGCGGCCGTCCGGCCGCCGAGGAGCACGCCCAGCACGATGCCGAACACGGCGACGGCGGCGATGGCCAGGCCGACGCCGGTGGCGCGCGCCGCCGGGCCGGTCAGCCCGCGCCTCAGCCCGCGCCCGACCAGCCGGGTGAGGCGGCGGGCGCGGGCCATCGCGGCGCGGGGTCGCTCGCTCGTCGGTCGCAGGGCCATGCCCCCATCATGACCGGCATGGGGACGGCCAAAACACGTACAGCTCTGGCATCTCGGGCTTTTAGCTCTGGCCGACCCCGCCGCCGCCGGGCAGCACCAGCCGCAGGATGCGGTCGTCCTCGGGCTTCGGCTCGCCGCGCTGGTCACGGTTCGAGGTGGTGACCCACAACGAGCCGTCCGGGGCGGCCACAGCCGTCCGCAGCCGCCCGTACTCGCCGGTGAGCAGCGGCTGCGGCTGCCCGAACACCCCGCCCTGCGCGGTCAGCTCCACCAGCCACAGGCGCTCGCCGCGCAGGCAGGCGGCCGCGAAGATCCGCTCGACGATCGCCGCGCCGGAGCACGAGGCGTCCGCGACCTTCCAGCTGACCAGCGGCTCCTTGAACCGTTTGTCGCCGCCCTTGCCCTCGACATCCGGCCAGCCGTAGTTCCCGCCCTTGTCGATCCGGTTGACCTCGTCCCAGGTGGACTGACCGAACTCCGTGGCGTAGAGCCGGTCGTCGGCGTCCCAGGCGATGCCCTGCACGTTGCGGTGCCCGTACGACCAGACCAGCGAGTTGCCGAACGGGTTGCCCGGCGCCGGCTTGCCCGCCGGGGTCATCCGCAGGATCTTGCCGCCGAGGCTGGCCCGGTCCTGCGCGAGCCCGCGCTCGCTGGCGTCGCCCGTGGTGGCGTAGAGGAAGCCGTCCGGCCCGAACGCCAGCCGGCCGCCGTTGTGGATGCCGGAGATCGGGATGCCGGTGACGATCGGGGTCGGCTTGCCGCCAAGCGTCAGCTTGCCGATCCGGTTGTCGGTCGCCGTCGTGTAGTAGATGAAGACCGTTTTGTCCTTCTCGTATGCGGGGGACACGGCGATGCCCAGCAGGCCGCCCTCGCCCCGCGCGCTGGCCTCCGCCACCGTCTGCACGGCCGTGACCTTGAGGCCGTCGGTGTCCGACTCCGGGCCCACCTTCAGGATGCGTCGGGAATCCCGCTCCGTGACCAGCGCCCCACCGTCCGGCAGGAACGCCACCCCCCACGGGACCTGCAGGCCGCGCGCCAGCACCGTGGCGATCGGCGGCCCACCGACCGCGCCGCCGCTGGCGGACGGGTCCGCCGACGGCGTGGGGAACGTGGGCGGCTTGCCCGCCTTGTCCGGCTCCGGCTCGCCGAAACTGCACGCCGAGATCGACACGGCGAGGACGGCCGTCACCAGCGCGGCGGCGGTGGCGCGGGCGGTGCGGTGCGCGGAAGTCACGGGGGCAAGCGTAGCCGCGCCCGGCGCGGTGGCCGGCTGTCGGTTGATCACCAGTGCTCCTCGCTCAACGTCCGGGTGGACCCCGGCGTCGTGTTGGGTGACAGGGACTTCGAAGGGGGAGGCGCGTGACGGGGGACGGGTTCCGCGAATTCGTGGAGGTCCGCTACGCCGAGCTGCTGCGGACGGCGTACCTGCTGACGGGCTCGACGCACGCCGCCGAGGACCTGCTGCAGGGCTCGCTCCTGCGGGCGCTGCGCCGCTGGCGGCAGGTGGACGAGCCGATGGCGTACGTGCGCCGGATCATGATCAACCAGCACATCAGCGTGTGGCGGCGGATCGGCTCCCGGGAGCTGCTGACCGGCGTGCTGCCCGAGCGGGCGGGCCGCGACGAGGCGGCGGCGCACGCGACCCGCGACGAGCTGGTCCGCGCGCTGCGCGGGTTGCCGCCGCGCACCCGGGCCGTGCTGGTCCTGCGCTACTGGGAGGACCTGAGCGAGGCCGACACGGCCGCGATCCTCGGCTGCTCCGTCGGCTCGGTGAAGAGCCAGGCGTCGCGCGGGCTCGCGCGGCTGCGGTCGGTCCTGCAGGCCGACCGGGGCACGAGTCGGCCCGTGACAACCGTCGTGCCCGCCCCGGACGGGGGAAGGAGCTGATGAACGTGGAAGACCTCAGGGACGGGTTCGCCAGGTTGGCGGAGCCGGTGGTGCCGGTGGAGGACCCGTACGGGCGGCTGCTGGGCCGGCGGCGGCGCCGGCGCACCGCGCTGTCCGCGACCGGCGTGGGACTCGCGCTGGCCGGCCTGCTCGCCGTGGCGGGCACGCTGCCCGGTGCGG
>DASQDS010000265.1:0-1773 GCA_035634075.1 Pilimelia sp.
CTCGTTCGGCCGGCCCGGCTCCGTGGAGTCGGGCCGGCCGGCGTTTCCGCGTGGAAACGCCGCCCAATATGACTCGTTCCGGCGCCCCCGGGTGGGCCGGTACTGTCTTCGTGATGGACTCCGACGGCCTGTTCCCCCTCGCTTCGTCCGGCGGCGTGCGCACCGCGCCCGCCGGCGCGACGGGTGGCGGCCTGGCCGGGTTCGCCCCGCCGGGGCCGGACGCGCCGCTGCCGGTCCGCCTGCGGCCCCGCACCCTCGACGAGCTCGTCGGCCAGGATCACCTCCGGGCGCCGGGCGCGCCGCTGGGGCAGCTCGTGACCGGCTCCGCGCCCCTGTCCGTGATCCTGTGGGGCCCGCCGGGCAGCGGTAAGACCACGATCGCGCACCTGGTGGCCGCGGCGACGGACAGGCGATTCGTGGCGATGTCCGCCCTGTCGGCCGGTGTCAAGGACGTCCGCGCGGTGATCGACTCGGCCCGTCGGGAGCGCCGCGCCGGGGGCCCACCGACCGTGCTGTTCATCGACGAGGTGCACCGGTTCAGCAAGACGCAGCAGGATTCGCTGCTGGCCGCCGTCGAGGACCGCACGGTCACGCTGCTCGCGGCGACCACGGAGAACCCGTACTTCTCGGTCATCTCGCCCTTGCTCTCGCGGTGTGTCCTGCTGACCCTCCAGCCGCTGGACGACGACGCCGTCCGCCAGCTCGTGCGGCGCGCGGTCGCCGACGAGCGCGGGCTGGCCGGCGCCGTCGCGCTGACCGTCGAGGCGGAGGAGCACCTCGTCCGCCTCGCCGGCGGCGATGTGCGCAAGGCGCTGACGGCGCTGGAGGCCGCCGCCGCCTCGGCGCGGGCGAGGGGCGCGCGCGAGGTCGACCTCGCGACGGCCGAGCAGGCAGTGGACGTCGCCGCGGTGCGGTACGACCGGGACGGCGACGCGCACTACGACGTGACCAGCGCATTCATCAAGAGCATGCGGGGTTCCGACCCGGACGCCGCGCTGCACTGGCTGGCGCGGATGCTGGTGGCCGGGGAGGACGCCCGGTTCATCGCCCGCCGCATGATCATTTTCGCCAGCGAGGACGTGGGGATGGCCGACCCCGGCGCCATCGGGGTGGCGACGGCCGCCGCCCACGCGGTCGAGCACGTCGGCCTGCCGGAGGCGCAGCTCAACCTCGCGCAGGCCGTCGTTCATCTGGCCACGGCTCCGAAGTCCAACGCGGTCACCACCGCGCTCGGCGCGGCCCTCGCCGACGTGCGCAAGGGGGTGGGCGGCGCCGTCCCGCGACACCTGCGCGACGCGCACTACCCGGGGGCGCGCGGCCTGGGCCACGGCACGGGGTACCGGTACCCGCATGACGACCCCCGGGGGGTGGTCACCCAGCAGTACCTCCCGGACGACCTCGCCGAGGTGGTGTACTACCGGCCGACCGAACATGGGTCGGAACGGTCCGTCGCGGCCCGGCTGCCGCTGCTTCGCCGCATCGTGCGCGGCGAGTCGCGGGACGGGTCCGGCGCCGGTGCCGGCAGTTCCGAACGAGAGGTAAGGCCGTGAGACCGCGCGGTGACGAGTCCGACGATCAGCAGGAGCCCACCGGCGGCTGGGGCCGCGGCCGCCGCTGGGGGCGCGGGCGTCCCGAGCCGGCCGAGGAGCCCGTCGACGGCGAGGAGCTCGGCTGGCTGGCCGACCTGCGCAGCGCCAAAGCCGCCCGGAGCGACCTGGGCCCCGGCGAAGGCCAGCCGGGGCCCGCCACCGACCCCGCAACGGCCGGCCGGCC
>DASQDS010000266.1:0-14303 GCA_035634075.1 Pilimelia sp.
AGCAGCTCGGCGAAGGCGGCGACCGCGGGCGGTTCCGCCCCGACCGGGGTGAGGTGCGCGCCGGACCAGCAGAGCGCCTCCGGGGCCCGCCGGGCGCCGTACGCGTACACCCGGCCCTCGGACCGCCACCCGCTGAGCCCGCGGGCGGCGACGCGCTCGGCGACCTGGGCCGAGGCGATCGGGTCGCGATCGAGGAACCGCTCCACCACCCCGCGGTCTGGCTCCCCGAGTTGCCGCACCGGCACCGTCAGCACGCCTACCAGCGTGCCAGACGGCGTGCCGGATTTCCCCGCCGTCCCGGCCGCCGGTCAGTGCACGGTGACGGTGGGGCCGGGCAGCAGGTCGCGCACCTCGTCGGGCAGCTCCGCGCCCATCGACTCGGCCAGCCGCAGCGCCTCCTCGACCAGGGTCTCCACGATCTGCGACTCCGGCACGGTCTTGACGACCTGGCCCTTGACGAAGATCTGCCCCTTGCCGTTGCCGGACGCGACGCCCAGGTCCGCCTCCCGGGCCTCCCCCGGGCCGTTGACGACGCAGCCCATGACGGCCACGCGCAGCGGCACGGGGAAGTCCGCCAGCGCGGCGGTGACCTGCTCGGCCAGCGTGTAGACGTCCACCTGGGCGCGGCCGCAGGACGGGCAGGACACGATCTCCAGGCCCCGCTCCCGCAGGCCCAGCGCCTCGAGGATCGCCTGGCCGACCTTGACCTCCTCGACGGGCGGGGCGGACAGCGACACCCGGATCGTGTCGCCGATGCCCTCCGCCAGCAGCGCCCCGAAGGCCACGGACGACTTGACCGTGCCCTGGAACGCCGGCCCCGCCTCGGTGACCCCGAGGTGCAGCGGGTAGTCGCACTGCTCGGCGAGCTGCCGGTACGCCCGGATCATGACCACCGGGTCGTTGTGCTTCACGGAGATCTTGATGTCGCGGAAGCCGTGCTCCTCGAACAGCGAGCACTCCCACAGCGCCGACTCCACGAGCGCCTCGGCGCTCGGCCGCCCGTACTTCTCCAGCAGCCGCTTGTCCAGCGAGCCGGCGTTCACGCCGATCCGGATCGGCACCCGGGCCGCCTCCGCCGCTCGCGCGATCTCCGCCACCTTGTCGTCGAACTGCCGGATGTTGCCGGGGTTCACCCGGACGGCCGCGCAGCCGGCGTCGATGGCCGCGAACACGTACCGGGGCTGGAAGTGGATGTCGGCGATCACCGGGATCTGCGACTTCTTGGCGATCGCCGGCAAGGCCGCCACGTCGTCCTGCGACGGCACGGCGACCCGGACGATCTGGCAGCCCGACGCGGTCAGCTCGGCGATCTGCTGGAGGGTGGCGTTGACGTCCGCGGTCAGCGTGGTGGTCATCGACTGGACGGACACGGGGGCGCCGCCGCCCACCGGCACCGGGCCGACCATGATCTGCCGGCTCCGGCGGCGCGGGGCCAGTGCCGGCGGGGGGGCCGCCGGCATCCCGAGATTCACAGCGGTCACGTCTGAACAACCTTCTAGAAGAGGGTGATCGGGTTGACGATGTCGGCGGCCACGGTGAGCAGGAAGAAGCCTCCGAAGACAAGGATCACGGCGTACGTGACCGGCATGAGCTTGAAATAGTCGACCCGGCCCGGGTCCGGCCGGCCGATCCGCGCGTAGAACCAGGACCGGACCCGCTCGAACCAGGCGATCGCGATGTGGCCGCCGTCCAGCGGCAGGAGCGGGAGGAGGTTGAAGATCCCGACGAAGAAGTTGAGCCCGGCGAGCAGCAGCACGAACGACGGCCACTCCCGGCGCTCCGCCAGCTCGCCGCCGATCCGGCTGGCGCCGACCACGCTGATCGGGGTCTCCGGGTCCCGCTCGTCGCCGGTCAGCGCGGCCCACAGCTTCGGGACCTTCTCGGGGAACTTCTTGAGCGACTCGATCGTGCCCTCGAACATCACCACGGTCTGGTCGCCGGCGAGGCCGAACGCCCGCAGCGGGCCGGCCACCGACGTCGGGATCACCGGGGTGACGCCGAGCACGCCGACCGGCTCGAGGTCCGCGTCGGTGATGCTCTGGACCGTCCGGGACTCGTCCTTCAGCACCGACTGCTTGATCCGCAGCGCGGTCGGCATGGTGATCCGCTCCGTGCGGCTGGCGCCGTCCCGCTCGTAGGTGATCTCCACCTCTGTGCCGCCGGCGGCGCGGATCCGGCTGGTCAGCGCGTCCCAGCCGCCGACCGCCTGGCCGTTCACGGCGGTGATCACGTCGCCGCGCCGCAGACCCGCGGCCGCGGCCGCGCTGCGCGGGTCGGTGCCCTCCGCGCAGGCGCGTTCCCGCCCGGTGGCCGGGTCCAGCTGCCACTTCGGGGCGGTGCACGTGGTGACCTCGGCGATCCGCACCGGCGTCTGCTGCAGCTTGTCGCCGTCGGGCAGCGCCACGAAGCCGAACAGCAGCCACAGGATGAGCAGGCCCAGGGCGAAGTGGGTGATGGAGCCCGCCGACATCACGACGGTGCGCTTCCACACCGGGTAACGCCACATGGCGCGGTGCTCGTCGCGGGGCGAGACGTCGTCGTCCTGCGGCGTCATCCCGACGATCTTGACGAAGGCGCCGGCCGGGATGGCCTTGACCCCGTACTCCGTCTCGCCCTTGCGGAACGAGAAGAGCGTCGGGCCGAACCCGACGAAGAACCGGGTGACCTTCATCCCGAAGGCCCTGGCCGTGCCCATGTGCCCGGCTTCGTGCAGGGCAACGGAGACGAGGATCCCCAACGCGAACAGGACGATGCCGATAATCTCCATCAAGCTCCCTCGCCGCGTACAGACTGATCGGTGCCCGCCGCGATGAGGTCGCGAGCCCGGCCACGGGCCCAGGCCTCGGCGGCGAGCACGTCTTCGACGGTACCCGGTTCGCCAAGGTCGGGAGCCGCCCCGAGCACCCGTTCGAGCGTGTCCACGATGCCGAGGAACGGCAGCCGGCCCGCGACGAACGCGGCGACGCACTCCTCGTTGGCGGCGTTGTAGATGGCCGGCCGGCAGCGCCCGGCGGCGCCGGCCGCTTTGGCGAGGCGGACGGCCGGGAACGCGTCGTCGTCCAGCGGGCCCAGCTCCCAGGTGTGCGCGGCCGTCCAGTCGACGGCGGCCGCCGCGCCCGGCACCCGGTCGGGCCAGCCCAGCGCCAGCGCGATCGGCAGCCGCATGTCGGGCGGGCTGGCCTGCGCGATCGTGGAGCCGTCCACGAACTCGACCATCGAGTGCAGCACCGACTGCGGGTGCACGACCACCGCTATCCGGTCGTACGGCACGTCGAAGAGCTCGTGCGCCTCGATCACCTCGAGCGCCTTGTTCACCATCGTGGCGGAATTGATCGTGATGACGGGCCCCATGTCCCAGGTGGGGTGGGCCAACGCCTGGGCGGGCGTGACGTCGGTCAGCTCGGCGCGCCGCCGGCCCCGGAACGGGCCGCCGCTCGCCGTGAGCACCAGCCGGCGCACCTCACCCGCCGCGCCGGCCCGCAGGCACTGTGCCAGCGCCGTGTGCTCCGAGTCGACCGGGACGAGCTGCCCCGGCCGCGTCATCGCGGCCCGGACCAACGGGCCGCCGGCCACCAGCGACTCCTTGTTGGCCAGGGCGAGCGTACGGCCGGCGCGCAGCGCGGCCAGCGTCGGCGCCAGGCCCAGCGAGCCGACCACGCCGTTGAGCACCACGTCGGCCGGCCACTCGGCGAGCTCCACCATCGCCTCGGGGCCGGCGACGATCTTGGGGATCTTGAACTGGCCGGTGGCGTACCCCCGGCGGGCGGCCTCGGCGTAGAAGGCGAGCTGGAGATCCTGGGCGGCGCTGGCCTTCGCCACCCCGACCGCCGCCACGCCGAATTCGAGTGCCTGCGCGGCGAGCAGGCCGACGTTGCCACCGCCCGCGCCCAGCGCGACCACCCGGAACCTGCCCGGGTCGCGGCGCACGATGTCGAGGGCCTGGGTGCCGATGGAGCCGGTGGAGCCGAGCAGAACGACGTCGCGGCGGGCGGTCACCCGCCCATTCTGACCGACCTACTCGTCGAGCAACTCGCCCGGGTCGATCGTGAACGGGAACGGCTCCTTCATCTCGAAGGTCGTCCCGGCGGCCGCCGCCACGACGGGCTGATACTCCTCGTCGATGAGCTGGTGCAGGACGAGCGACGGCACCCGGTTGCGGAAGTCGATCCGGAGGAAGAACGGCACGCCGGCGGCGGCGTACTCCTTCGGATAGTCGATGACGTCCTTGCGCCGGCTGCGGGGGGAGACGATCTCGCCCAGGAGCACGGCGTCGCTCATCGGCACGCTCACCTGGCCAGCGCCCGACTGTCGTAGCACCGCAATGTCCGGAATGAACAGGTCCTTCCCGCGGGTTATGTTGATCTCGGGAAGGGCCCACAGGCCCACCGGTCGGGCCGCCCGATGGAGCAGATACACCAGGTCCCGCTCGATCGCCATATGATCAATACCGGCGTGGGGTGTCACGATCACGCTCCCGTGGAAGACCTCGACCCGAAGACCGTTGTCCTCGGGCAGCAGCTCTAGGGCGAGGTCGGCCGTCCACGGCTCGTACCGGACAGCGGCGAGGGCGTTCCAGGACGGGTTGTCGCGGAACTCCTGGTACGTGTCCCGCCCGGGTGGCTGCTCGGGTCGCTGTGAGTGCTCAGGTCGCTGTGCCGGCTGCGCCATGGCTCACCTCTCCGCGGGACATCCTGCACCGCCCAGCGTAACGGCGCGACCCCGCGCCGGCCGGCCTCAGGGGCGGCTGACGAAGGACGCCAGATGCTGGTTGTACCACTCGTCGGTGCGGCCCAGCGGCACCATGCCCAGCCGGCGGGCCACCGCCAGTGACGTGGTGTTGGCCGGGTGCACGACCGCGTACACCTCGGGCAGGCCCGCCGCGAACGCGCGCCGCACGGCGCCCCGCGCGGCCTCGGTGGCGTAGCCGCGCCCCCAGGAGTCCGGGTGCAGGTGCCAGCCGACCTCGACCGGGGCCGGTCCGCCCGCCCTCGCCGGCGAGCCGTCGGAGGGCACCAGGTGCTTGAGCAGCACCGTGCCCACGACGACGCCGGTGGACCGCAGCCGGACGGCCCAGATGCCCAGCGGCGGCGGGCCGGCGGCGTTGCGGACTCGCCAGCTGCGCAGCAGCTCCGCGGCCTGCGCCGGCGCGCCGAGCGCCCGGAGGTGCCCGAGCCAGCGGGTCACCTCCCAGCGGGAGTACATGTCGAACAGCCGGTCGAGGTCCGCCGGCCGGTCGGTCCACTCCCGGACGGTGAGCCGGGCCGTCTCGAAACCCGTCATGCCGGTGCATCGTACGGCCACCGCGCGCCGGGCGTAGGCGGCGCCGACCCGGGCACCATGGGTGGTGTGGCGGTGGTGGCGCGGCTCGCGCGGGCGACGGCCCGGTCGCTGCGCGGCCGGGACCTCGCGCTGCACGCGGCCGCCGTCACGTTCTACGGCGGGATCGCGGTGGTGCCGGCGGGGCTGCTCACCGTCTGGCTCGCCGGGCTGCTGGCCGGCGCTGACCGGGTGCGGCGCCTGCTGGCGTACCCGATCGGCAGTTTCCCCACCGCGATCGGTGCCGACCGCGCGCTGGCCGCGCTCGTCGACGCGGGGCTCGGCCTGACGCCGCCGCTCGCGCTGGCGGCGCTGCTGCCGGCCAGCCTGTACGGCGAGGGCCTGCGCCGGGCGCTGGTATCGCTGGACGACCCGGGCGAGGCCTTCGTCGGCTGGCGCGGCCGGCTGCTGCTGCTGCCCCTCCTGGCCGCCGGGCCGGCGTTGCTGCTCGCCCTGCTGGCGGCGCTGCCGGCGGCGGTGCGGCTGCTCAACCGGGGCGGCTGGGCCGCCGTGGCCGGCGTGGTGCTGTCGTTCCTGGCCACCTGGCTGGTGCTGACCCCGGTGGTGACCTGGGTGTTCCGGGCCGTCGGCCCCGGCCGGCCGGCGTGGCTGCCGACCGCCGCCGGGGCGTCACTGACGGCCGCGAACCTGGCCGGCTTCCTGCACGGGTTCGTGCTGTTCTGCGCGCTCCCGCTGGACCTCGGCGTGCCGTTCGGCGGTTTCGACGAAGTGGGCGGGGTGGTCGCGGTGGGCCTGTGGCTGTTCGTCTTCCACGTCCTGGTGCTCGCCGGCTACGCCGCCACCCGCCAGGTCACGCGCTGGCGGGCGACGGCGGCCGCGGGGCGCGACCCGGCGGGCCGCGGGCCCGATCAGGCGGAGGTCAGCGCGGGTTCCCGGGGCTCGGCGGGCGCGGGGTCGGACTCGCGGATGCCGTACCGCCGGTAGACCCCGCCGAGCGGGCCGGGCGCCCACCAGTTCCACCGGCCCAGCAGGCGCATCGTCGCCGGCACCAGCAGCGCCCGGACCAGCGTCGCGTCCACCACGATCGCCACGATCATGCCGACGCCGATCATCTTGATGAACATCGTCCCGCCGGTGGCGAAGCCGGCCACCACGATGATCAGGAGGAGCGCCGCCGCCGTGATGATCCGGCCGGTGTGCTGGAGGCCGCGGGCGACCGCGAGCGTGTTGTCGCCCGTGCGGTCCCACTCCTCGCGGACCCGGGACAGCAGGAACACCTCGTAGTCCGTGGCCAGCCCGAACAGCAGCGCCAGCATCAGGATCGGGTTGGTCGGCTCGATGAAGCCGGTGGCCGTGAAGTTCATCAGGCCGGCCAGGTGGCCCTCCTGGAAGCCCCACACCACCACACCGAACGACGCGCCGATGGAGACGAGGTTCATCAGCACGGCCTTGAGCGGCAGCACGACGGAGCCGAACGCGAGGAAGAGCAGGATGAACGTCGCCAACGCCATGATCGTGGCCATCCACGGCAGCCGCTCGCCGAGGCTGTCGAGCAGGTCCAGATCGGTGGCGGTGCGCCCGCCGACGAGCACCTGCGCGCCGGCCGGCCCGGGCAGCGCCCGGATCTCGCCGACCAGGTCGCGGGCGACGTCGCCCGTCGGTTCGCCGCCGTAGCTGACGGCCAGCCGCGCCACGTCGCCGCGGGTGCCCGCCACGGTGGCCCCGGTGGCACCCGGCAGCGCGGCGATCTCCTGGGCGAACTGGCCGGCCCGCTCGGCGGTGACCCCCGAGACGACCACCGAGATCGGCGCCACGGTGCCGCCGGCGAAGTCGGCCCCGATCCGCTCGCTCACGACCCGGGCCTCGCTCCCCGGCGGGAGCACCCGCTCGTCGAACCCACCCCAGGTCATCCCCAGCGCCGGGGTGGCCAGAGCCAGCAGCACGGCCGCGACGCCGGCGGCGTACAGCACGGGGCGGCGCATGACGCTGCGGGCCAGCCGCGCCCAGCCGCCGTCCCGGGCCGCGGCGTCCCGACGCCGCCAGGGCAGCGGTACGCGCAGCGCGTTGACCCGGTGGCCGAGCACAGCGAGGAGGGCGGGCAGCACCGTCAGCGAGGCCAGCATGGCGACGAGCACAGCCGCCATCCCGCCCAGCCCCATCGAGCGGAGGAAGACCTGGGGGAAGATCAGCAGGCTGGCGAGCGCCAGCGCGATCGTCAGCCCGGAGATCATCACCGTGCGGCCGGCGGTGACCATGGTGCGGGCCACGGCGGCCGGCGGGGCGTGGCCCGCGGCCAGCTCCTCGCGGAACCGGCTGACCACGAAGAGGGCGTAGTCGATCGCCATGCCCAGCCCGAGCAGCGTGATCACGTTGACGGCGAACACCGACACGTCGGTGACCATGGTGAGCAGCCGGGTCGCCACGAACGCGCCGAGGATCGCCAGGATGCCGATGAGCAGCGGCATGCCGGCGGCCACCAGGCCGCCGAAGATGAACACGAGCAGGAGCAGCAGGACCGGCATGGCGAACGCTTCGGCGCGGGCGATGTCGCCGCTCGTCATCTCGTTGGTCTGCTGGAGGAAGCCGACCAACCCGCCGGCCTGCGTCCGCACGTCGCCACCCGCGTCCAGCAGCGGCCGCAGGTCCGCGTACGCCTCGGCCTTCGCATCCTCGTCCGGCGCCCGCAGCTGGATCGCGGCGTACGTGGCGTGCCGGTCGCGGGCCACCAGCGAGGCGGCCCGCGGGTCGCCCGGCGGCAGGTCGTAGACGCTGGTGACGCTGGCGACCTCGGGGCGGGCCGCCAGCGGGCCGAGGACCCCGGTCACCCGAGCTTTGAAGGTGGCGTCGTCCACCGTGGCGGTGTCGCTGGAGTAGAGCACGAGCACGTCCACGTCCGGGCTGCCGAACTGGGCCTCGATCCGCTCCCTGGCCCTGCTCGACTCGCTGCTCGGGTCGTCGAAGCCGCTGCCGGTGAGCGCGCCGAAGACGCCGGCCCCCCACGTCGCCCCGCCCACGACCAGCGCGACCGCCGCCGCCAGCACCCCCCAGCGCCACCTGACCACGGCGCCTCCCCACCACCGGAACATGTCTCCCCCTCGGTGCAGTCCCGCCGCGCGACTCGCCCCAGAGAGCCGTTCGACGTATCCTGTGATCAGTACTAGCAGTCGTGAACGCCGTTTACTATGCCTACGGCGTTCGCCCGCGTCAAGGGAGTTCGCGCATGACCACAGTGATCCCCCCCACCCGGCGGGAACGCCTGCGCGCGGCCACCCTGTCCGAGATCAAGGACGCCGCCCGGCGGATGCTTGTGACGGGCGGCGCCACGGCGATCTCGCTGCGGGCCATCGCCCGCGACATGGGCATGACGGCGCCGGCTATCTACCGCTACTTCGACAACCTGGACGCCCTGGTCGGCGCGCTCGCGACGGACCTGTTCGACGAGGCCCGCCAGGAGGTCGAGGCGGCCAGCGAGGCCGTCGCCGACGGCAGCGCCCGGGAGCGGATGATCGCGATGGCGCGGGCCTTCCGCGCCTGGTCGGTGGCCCACCCCGCGGAGTTCGGCCTGCTCTTCGGCAACCCGGTGCCCGGCGGGCAGTCGGTGCAGCGGGCATGTGCGGGCGCGACCGACGCCGGCGCCCGGTTCGGCGCCGTGTTCCTCGCCACACTCGCCGAGGAGTGGGAGCGCGAGGGGTTCGTCACCCCGCCGGCGGAGCTGATCGAGGGCCGGCTCGGCCCCCACCTGGAGCCGTACCGCGAGGCGCACGGACCCGACCTGCCGCTCGAGGTGATCTACGTCTTCCTGGCCGGCTGGACGCTGCTCTACGGCCTGGTGGCCATGGAGGTGTTCGGGCACCTCCAGTGGGCGCTGTCCGACGTCACCCCGCTCTTCGAGCTGGAACTGGAACGCTTCCTCAACCTGCTGGCGCCGCCGGCTGCGGCGTAGCGGCGGCCGCGACCGGCGCCGGGGCGGCCGCCCGGCTGGCCCGGATCTCGTGCCCCACGCTGGTCAGGCAGCGCCCCGTCGGCAGGTCGAACTTCCAGCCGTGCAGCTGGCACGTCAGCACGTCACCGTCCACGATGCCGAACCGGGTCAGGTCCGCCTTCAGGTGCGGGCAGCGTCGCTGCACCACCCAGTCGCCGAGCGCGATGTCCTCCGCGTCCGGCTTCTGCTCCGCGTACCAGCCCTCCGCGTACTGCAGCCGCTCCTCCGACAAGCACTTGAAGAACGCGTAAACGAACTCGTTGTACTGCCCGATCCGGGCGGCCGAGAAGCGGCACGACAGGAACAGCGAGTTGACCCAGTCCACCTCCTCGATGTGCAGGAGGTGCTCGACCAGCGCCCGAGACGTGCGGAACCGGTACCGGACCTTCTCGTCGGCGTACCGCCGCACCTCGTTGCCGGGGAAGTCCACCACGATGGACTCGACCGACTCACCGTCGTAGCCGACCAGGTCGAAGCGGACCGGGCCGCCCACGCCGCGGGCCAGGTAGACGGACTCCTCCAGCAGGGGCTCGATCCGCCGCTTCATCTCCTTCAGCACGTCGATCTCCGGGTGCCGCCAGGACGCCTTCGCCGCCTCGATGACCGGGCGCTGCCGCTGCGCGTACTCCCGCAGGTGCTCCTCCTTGCGCGCGAAGAATTCCGGCACGTCGGCCACCGGGTGCGCCGTGCGGCACCCGCCGTCCGCGGTCAGCTCGGCCACGCTGCCGGGCAGCAGCACCACCCCGTTCGCGCCGCCGACCTTCGCGTACTCGCTCAGAAAGTCCTGCTGGTCCGGGAAGATGTTGCCCTCGTCGCCGACGATGTCGTTGAACTGCCACAGCTCCTCGTCGAGGAAGCACGGCGGCCCGGCGATCGGGAAGACGTGCGACGCCTTGAGGTCGTCGATGTAGCGCCACGTCCGGTCGTACTGGCGCTCGCGCTTCTGCTTGCCGAACGCCGTCTTCGCCGCCTGCGGCAGCTCGTACACCATCGGGTACCAGATCGCGCCCGAGAACTGCAGCAGGTGGGCGTGCACGTGCCCGAGCTCCGCGAACACCGCCAGGTCCGTCGGCCGGGCGTCGTTCTGATTGAGTACGCGCACACCGCCGTGCTCCACCCACAGGGCGGAATCGCCGATCGGGCCGTCCGTGGGGCTGGTCAGCGCCTGGATCATGACGTTCAGGCCGCCGTCGAGCGGGACGACCTCGTTCGACGTCGTCCGCAGGAAGCTGGTGAAGCCGAGCGCCCGCAGCTCGTCCTCCAGCTCGCTCGTCGGGTACTCCGGCAGCAGGACGGTGGCCTTCTTGCTCACGAAGCGCCGCAGGTGCGCGGCGTCGAAGTGGTCCCGGTGCAGGTGCGAGACGTAGAGGTAGTCGACCTTGCCCAGCGACTCCCAGTCCAGCTGCGAATTGTCCGGAAACGGGAACCAGGACGCGAAGTACGCCGGGTTGACCCACGGGTCGCACAGGATGCTGCCCGCCGGGGTGTCGATACGCATGCTGGCGTGGCCGGTGCCCGTGATCCGCACGGCGGAATCTCCCTCACTGACGCTGGCGTTCGGGTACGGCGACGACGCTACCCGAGCGCGCGCCGGGCCCCGCGCCGTGCCAGACTTACCCATCGCAGAGATCTTCACCGGGAGGGGTCGACAGTGGCAGGCAGTGAACCCGTGACCGCGCCCGACCAGCACAAGCCCGGCCTGCGCAAGGCGGGGCGCATCGGGGCCGTCGTCACGATCATCTCGATCGTCGCCATGGCGGCGTTCGGCAACCACGAGGGCCGCGCCGAGGAGTACTGGTCGTACGGCATCGCCGCCGGCCTGGCCGCGTGGCTCCTCGCCGACGTGGCGTTGCGCCGCAGCGGGCTGCGCCCCAACGACTGAGCGAGGTGCGGTTGCGCCGCCGGCCCGCTCACCGGCGGCGCAGGATCTCCCGCACCTCGCGCAGCGCCGCGTCCACCTCGGCCTCGAAGTAGCCACCCGGCACCAGGTTGAACCGCGACGTGTCCAGCTCAGACTCGTTGGCCGGCAGCGGCCCCCGGCCCGCCATCGCGGACAGGATGCTCTCGAACAGCCGATCGACCTGCGCCGGGTCGTAGCCACTGCCGAAGCGGCGCGGCTGGAACGTCCGGCGCAACATGTCCACCCGCTGCACGTCGCCGGACGGCGGGCCGACGGGCCCGCCGCCCATCTGCGGCCCACCCGGGCCAGCCTGGGGCGGCCCGCCCGCCGGCATCCCGGGAGCCGGCATACCCGGCGGCAGCATCGGCGGCCCGCCGGGGCCCATCATCGTCTCCCGATCCGGCATGCGGATCTCCGCGGTCATGTCCATCTTGCCGTGCCGGCCGGGCTCGAAGCCGTCGTAGCCGCCGTTCGGGTTGTCGTACCGGGCCGGCGGGCCGTCGTACGCGCCGTACCCCGGCTCGTCGAACCGGCCGTACGGCTCCTGCTGCTGGGGCGGCGGACCGACCGGCGCGGCCATCGGCGACACGGGCCGCGGCGGCCCGGACCTGTCGTCGCGCATCGGCGGCGGACCCATCCGGTCGTCGCGCATCGGCGGCGGGCCCATCCGGTCGTCGAACCCACCCGGCGGCCCGACCGGGTGCGGCCTCCGGTCGGGCGGGCCCATCCGGTCCGGAACGCCCATCCGCTCGGGCACACCGCGCTCCGGCGGGCGACCGTACCCGCCCCGGTCCTCCATCTCGGCGAGCTGCCGCTCCACCCTGTCCAGATGCAGGTCGACCTGCCACTCGTCGTAACCGCCGAAGCGGACCCGGAACACGACGTCGTGCACGTCCTGAGCCGACACCGGCGTGCCGATGGGGTCACCCGCCAGCGTCGCCTCGACCTGGTCGAGGAACGAGTCGACCTCGTCGACCTTGTACCCGCGGCGAAGCGCCCGCCGTCGGAAACGCTGACCCTGACTGGTCACTGTCCCGCCTTCCGTTCGCGACTGCGGGGCTCGCTCCGCTCGCTCCTCGCGCTCACCGTGCCGCCTTCCGTTCGCGACTGCGGGGCTCGCTCCGCTCGCTCCTCGCGCTCACAGCATCATCTTCCGTTCGCGTGCTCCGCTTGCCCGTGCCATCCTCGTCCGGGGCGCCGGCGGCGAGTTGCCCGCAGGCACCGTCGATCTCCCGGCCCCGGGTGTCCCGGACGGTCGTGGAGACGCCCGCAGCCCGCAGCCGGCGGACGAACTCGCGCTCCACGGGCTTCTCGCTGGCGTCCCACCGGCTGCCCGGCGTCGGGTTGAGCGGGATCAGATTGACATGCGCGAGCCGGCCAGCCAACAGGCGGCCAAGCAGATCCGCGCGCCACGGCTGATCGTTCACGTCCCTGATCATCGCGTACTCGATGGACACGCGGCGACCCGTTCGCTCCGCGTAACCCCAGGCGGCGTCGAGCACCTCCGCCACCTTCCAGCGCTGGTTGACCGGGACCAGTTCGTCGCGCAGATCATCATCGGGCGCGTGGAGCGACAGCGCAAGCGTGACGGAGAGGTGTTCGTCGGCCAGTCGCCGCATCGCCGGAACGAGCCCGACGGTGGAGATCGTGACGTGCCGCTGGGAGAGGCCGAGGCCGTCCGGCGGCGCTGCGGTCAGCCGGCGGACGGCGGCGATGAGGCGCGGGTAGTTCGCCAAGGGCTCGCCCATGCCCATGAACACGACGTGCGACAGGCGGGCGGGCGAGCCGGTGACGGCGCCGCCGGCCGCCACGCCGGCGAGGTACACGACCTGGTCGACGATCTCCGCCGTGGACAGGTTGCGGGTCAGCCCAGCCTGCCCGGTGGCGCAGAAGGGGCAGGCCATCCCGCAGCCGGCCTGACTGGAGACGCAGGCCGTCACCCGGTCGGCGTACCCCATCAGCACGCTCTCCACCAGCGAGCCGTCGTGCAGCCGCCACAGCGTCTTGCGGGTCGCGCCGCCGTCGCAGACGGGCTCCCGCACGGGCGTCAGCAGCGTGGGCAACAGCTCTGCCGCGAGTCGGTCCCGGGTCCCCACCGGCAGGTCCGTCATCGCCGCCGGGTCGCGCACCAGGCGCCCGAAGTAGTGCGTGGACAGCTGGCCGGCGCGGAAGCCCTGCTCCCCCAGCGCCACGACCGCCGCACGGCGCGCCGGGAGGTCCAGATCCGCCAGGTGGCGCGGGGGCATGGCGGCGCGCCGCCGACCGGGAGCCGTCCCGTCACCGAGGTCGAGAGCGGGCGGGCCACCGGCGGCGCCGGCCGCCCGGGAGGTGGGCAGGACAGGCAACGTTTTCATGGCCTGTCCAGTCTTGCACGCGCCGCCATCGGGTGCCGCCGCCGGACGGCACCGCACGGCGGCCGATCACCGGTCCGCACGGTCAGGGGGTGAACAGGGCGAGCAGGAGGTACGCCGTCGGCAGGGCGAAGAGGATCGAGTCCAGTCGGTCCATCAGCCCGCCGTGGCCCGGCAGGAGCTGGCTCATGTCCTTCACCCCGAGGTCCCGCTTGATCATCGACTCGGTCAGGTCGCCCAGAACCGCGGCGGCCGACACGGCGGCCCCGAAGACGATCCCCCACCAGACCGGCACGTCCAGGAACGCGTACAGCAAGGCGGCGCTGCCCACCGCGCTGGCCCCCAGCGACCCGGCGAAGCCCTCCCAGGACTTCTTCGGGCTCACCGTCGGCGCCATGGGGTGTTTGCCGAGCCACACCCCGAAGACGTACCCACCGGTGTCGGAGAGCACCACGGCCGCCAGCGTGGCGAATATCCGGGCGGTGCCGTGCGCCGGCGCCGCGAGCAGCGCGCCGAATCCGCCGAGGAACGGCACGTAGAACGCGACGAGGGCGGCGGCGGAGACGTCCCGCTGGTAGCCGGCCGGCCCGTCGCCGAGGCGCCACACCAGGGCGGCGAGCACCGTCACCAGCAGGCCGAGCGCCAGCGCCTCCGGGCCCACGAACCAGGCCAGCCCGATCGTCACCGCCCCGCCCGCCAGCAGCGGGACAACCGGCGGGTGCGCACCGCCGACCCGCATGGCCCGGGCCAACTCCCAGCTGCCCACGCTGGCGGCGACGATCAGCACCAGCAG
>DASQDS010000267.1:0-16406 GCA_035634075.1 Pilimelia sp.
GCCCAGCAGGCCGCGGCGCAGCTCCGGTTGGGTGGCGGTGAGTGGCCGACCGGAGGCAGTCGATCCCGGTCGCCGGTCGTCGAGGGGGTCCAGGCCCACGACGCCGGCCAGGGCGAGCGCCGTGACCAGCAGGCCGCCCAGGAGCACGCCGCCCGGCAGCGTGCCCCGATGGGCGGGCAGCACCCAACGTGCGGCCGCCCGCCACGCCCTTTTCACCCGGTGGTCCCGCTCCACGACGCCTCGTCTCCTGCCGTTCGGCCCCCGCCCGGCCGGGGCGCCGTTCTCACGTACCGTGGAGGCTCAACGCGTAGGGCGGCCGCAGGTTGCGCCGTCGGCCCCCGTCATGGCCCATGCTGGCCGGCTGTCCGAGCGCACTCCGGGGGCCGCCCGGGGCGTCGGTGGCGCAGCGGTGGGCGTAACGTTGCCGTAACGGCGACACGGGAGACTGAGCCGCTGGCGGCAAGTGCGGCCAGCCTCGTGCCGGCGGCCAGCCTCGTGCCACCAGCAGCATTGAGAAGCAGCAGCGAGCGTCGAGAAGCAGCGAGCGAGCAGCAGCGGGCGTCAAGAGCAGCGGCAGCATCGAGATCATCGAAGGCCGATTCAGTACAAGGGGTAGTGGCAGTGGACCGTCAGCAGGAGTTTGTGCTCCGGACGCTCGAAGAGCGCGACATCCGTTTCGTGCGTCTGTGGTTCACCGATGTGCTCGGCACGCTGAAGAGCGTCTCCGTGGCCCCGGCCGAGTTGGAGGCCGCCTTCGAAGAGGGCATCGGCTTCGACGGCTCCGCGATCGAGGGCTTCGCGCGGGTGTACGAATCCGACATGGTGGCGATGCCGGACCCGACGACCTTCCAGGTCTTTCCGTTCGAGGGCGGGGCCAGCGGCGAGAGCGCGCGGATGTTCTGCGACATCCTGCAGCCCGATGGCACGCCGTCCTGGGCCGACCCCCGGCACGTCCTGCGGCGGATGCTGTCCCGGGCGGCGGAGAAGGGCTTCACGTTCTACACGCACCCGGAGATCGAGTTCTTCCTGCTGGAGAACGGCCCGCTGGATGGGTCCGTGCCGACGCCGGTGGACGCGGGGGGCTACTTCGAGCACACCACTCACGCGGTGGCCCGCGACTTCCGCCGGCAGGCTGTCCTGGCGTTGGAGCGGATCGGCATCTCCGTGGAGTTCAGCCACCACGAGGTGGCGCCGGGCCAGCAGGAGATCGACCTGCGTTACGCGGACGCGCTGGCGACCGCCGACAACATCATGACGTTCCGGCACGTCGTCAAGGAGGTGGCGCTGTCGCACGGGGTGCGGGCCACCTTCATGCCAAAGCCGTTCACCGACCAGCCGGGCAGCGGCATGCACACGCACCTGTCTCTGTTCGAGGGCGAGCGCAACGCGTTCCACGACGCGGGCGACCCGATGAAGCTGTCGAAGGTGGCGCGCGCGTTCATCGCCGGTCTGCTGACGCACGCCCGCGAGTACACGGCCGTGACGAACCAGTGGGTCAACTCGTACAAGCGGCTTTTCCCGCAGGCACTGCCCGACCGGATCACCGAGTCGCCGGCGTTCGTCTGCTGGGGCCACCTCAACCGCTCCGCGCTCGTGCGGGTTCCCGCCTACGGCAAGCCCAACTCGGCGCGGGTGGAGGTAAGGTCACTGGACTCGGCAACCAACCCCTACCTGGCGTTCGCCGTCATGCTGGGCGCGGGCCTGAAGGGCATTGAGGAGGGGTACGAGCTGCCGGCGGGGGCCGAGGACGACGTGTGGTCGCTGTCCAACGCGGAGCGCAAAGCGATGGGGTACGACACGCTGCCGGAAAACCTCGCCGAGGCGATCGATGTGATGTCCGGCTCCGAGCTGATCGCCGAGGTGCTCGGCGAGCACGTATTCGACTTCTTCCTGCGCAACAAGCGCTCGGAGTGGGAGGCGTACCGGCGCGAGGTCACCCCGTACGAGCGGCAGCGCTACCTCGGGGCGCTCTAACCCCGCCGGGTCCGCCGGCGCTGATCCGGTGCCGGTCCGGGGTACCGGCGCGGTCGCCCGCGCGGGCACCAGCGCGGCGTTTGCCGTTGGTCCTGACCCGCCC
This sequence comes from Pilimelia sp., assembly GCA_035634075.1. Taxonomy (GTDB): domain Bacteria; phylum Actinomycetota; class Actinomycetes; order Mycobacteriales; family Micromonosporaceae; genus DASQDS01. The sequence goes on from DASQDS010000267.1 coordinate 2,078, forward strand.
TCAGGCGGTCCCCGCCGCCTGCCGGCGGGCCTGCGCGTCCAACGCCGCTGCCTCCTCCAGCGTCGGGGCGGTGCCGCCCAGGTGCGCCGGGAGCCACCAGCTGTCCGCCGGGCCGGCCGGCTGGTCGGGATACTGCTCCTGCGCGCGTACGAGGAGGCCCGACATCGCCTCCTTGAGCCGCGTGGTGATCGACGCAGGGCTGTCCTGGGCGCCGATCTGCAGCGGCGCGCCGATCAAAATGGAGATCGGTACACCCCGGGTCAGCGTGCGCTTGCGGCCCTTCGTCCAGATCCGCTGGCCGCCCCACACCGCCATCGGCAGCAGCGGGACCTGCGCCACGGTCGCCATCCGGGCGGCGCCGGTCTTCAGCGGTTTGATCGTGAACGACCGGCTGATCGTCCCCTCCGGGAAGACGCCGACGATTTCGCCCAGACGCAAGGCGGCCACGGCGGTGTCGTACGACCCGGTGCCCGCGCGGCGGTCCACCTCGATGTGATGCATGCCGCGCATCAGCCCTTTGACCAGTGGGTTGCCGTACACCTCGGTCTTGGCCATGAACCGCACCAGCCGGCGCGACTGCTGGGCCCCGAAGCCGCAGAAGATGAAGTCCAGGTAGCTTATGTGGTTGCTCGCGAGCACTGCGCCACCGGTACGCGGGACGTGATGCGCCCCCTCCACCGTGATACGCATGTCCAGCGCCCGGAACATGGCCTTGGCGGCCATGATGACGGGCGGGTAAACGAGGTCGCGAGGTGCTGAGGCCGGCATGATCGCCACGCTAGCGTGCCGTGCGGATTCGCACACCTGCGCGGCACGCCATGTCCACCAACCGGATTCTGTGGGCGGAGCCTATGGGCGACCATCCCGCAGCATGCCGATCGCCTTGGTGATGCGCCGCTGTCGCGTCTCCGGCGTCTTCGCGTCCTCGATCGCGATGACGTGCCGGCGCTGGTGGCTGTACGACAGGGCGGCGAACGCCCGCTCCGCCGCCGGGTCCCCGGCCAGCGCTTCGGCGAGATCGGGCGGCACGGTGACCTCCCGTGGTTCGGTGTCGAGCGCCACGTCGACGTCCACCTCGTCGCCCGCGGCGACGCCGGCGCCGGCCCGGTGCTCCGCACTGAGCGGGATCATGAATTCACCGCCCATGGGCGCCACCGTGCTGCGGTAGGTGTACTGCCCGATGGCGACGACCACGGCGGGCCGCTTGCCGCTGCCGAGCTCGCGGACGATGTCCGCCGGCACGGGGATGCCCGTGGCGGTCTTGCCGCCGAGCCGGATGGTGGCGCGAAATCTCATAGCTGTGCAGTATGCCGCCGAGCCGCAGCGGTGCCACCGACCCAACGGCTCGCGTCATGGAGCGCGGCCGGGGGCCGGCGGAGCGGGCCCGGCGCTCGGAGCACTTCGGCGGGTAATCGCTGTCGGCTTCTTGGGCCCCGGCCGGCCTTCTCCTCGCGGCTGCCGGGCCCGCGGTGGTCGGTCCGTCGGCGGTGGTCGGTCGGTCCGCGGTGGTCGGTCGGTCCGCGGGGGTCGGTCGGTCCGCGGTGGTCGGTCGGTCTGCGGTGGTCGGTCGGTCTGCGGTGGTCGGTCGGTCTGCGGGGGATGTGCGGGGCCGCCCGGAGCCTTGTCCGTCACCGGGTCGCCAACCGCGCCCACTGCCCCCGCCGGGGGCGCGTACGGCGTCCCATCCGGCCGGGCAGCGGTCACGAGGCCGGAGGTGGGATCCCGCCCGATCGTCCAGCCACCCTCGTGCACCAGCCCGTGGTGGAACCGGCACAGAAGGACCAGGTTGGGCATGGCCGTCTCGCCGCCGTCGGCCCAGTGCTTGAGGTGGTGGCCGTCGGTCCACGGTGACGGCGCGTCGCAGTTGGGGAATCGGCATCCGCGGTCGCGTGCGTGCAACGCCTTGCGGAGCCAAGCCGGGACCAGACGGTGCGTGCGCCCGACATCCAGCGGCTGGGCCGTGCCGGGGTCGAGTACCACGCGCCAGACGTCGGCATCACAGCTCACCCGCCGCGCCACCGCGGACGGCACCGCTCCGTACCAGTCCAGCCATGGCGCCGGCGCGGCCGGAAGCCCGGCCGCGGCCAGCGGATCGACCTCCACGGACCGGCCCGTGCCGTCGCGGGGGTCCGGCCCGGACGGTGGAGGTCCCATCAGGTCCTCCGGCCGGCACAGGATGCCGACCTGCGGGCGCACACCGGCGACGCGCGGGAGCGTGCCGCCCGCGAGCGTGCCGCGCGCAAGGTCAACGAGAGCATCCGCCCGCCGCTGTGCCGGGCCACGCTCGTCCCCGGGCCTGGGTGCAGGGGTGAGCGCGTCGAGGGCCGTCGCCAGGGCCGCGCCACCCTCCGGATCCAGCTGCCCACGCACGACCACCATGCCGTCGAAGGGCGCCAACGTGATGCCGCGACGGGCAAAGTCCGCCGCCGCGTCCGGCGCGTCCCCGTCCGGGTCCGCGTAATGGCGTACCCGATCGCAGGCTTGCTGCAGCGCGAGCGGGTCCCCGGCGGCGGCCACGGCGGTGAGCGGCTCCGCCACGCGTTGAACGACCTCCAGGCCGACCCGCTCGGCGAGCTTCGCGACGCGGCCGACGTGCTCCATGGAGACCCGGCCGTCAGCTGCCGACCGGGCGAGTGTCGGGAGGTCGCGCAGGAGTCGCGCGTCACGGACGAGGGCGGCCGCGGCGTGCGGCGACAGGTGCCCGAAGGCCCGCAACCAGGATTTCGTACTGCGACAGCCGTCGGCCACCGCGGCGCCCGCGGCGTCGTGGCCGGCCACCCGGCGAGCGACCTCGGCGTGCAGCCGGTTGGCCAGGGTGAGCAGCGTCAGCACGCTGGCGCCGGCCGCCTCGGCGGGCACCTTGTCGAGATCCTCCGCGGCCAGGGCGTCGAGCGCCGCACCGATCGCGCCCATGGGCTCTGCGGCCGCGCCCCTCGTACACATGTTCCAAAACCTAGCAGCCGCCACCGCAGCCCCGCAGCCCCGTAGCCCCCAGCCCCCCGCCCCCCCCGAGAGCCGGCCGGACCGCGCGGGGCAACAACGCGGTCCGGCCGGCAGAATCGGTGCGCTATTCACTCCGGTCAAACGCTGAAGGTCAAGCGCCACCGGCGATCGGGCCGCTCCTGAGGGGGCTGGTTTCCCGGATCGGGGTGTTGCGGTTGCTGCGGCCCACCAGCCCGCGGATCATCAGCGTCGTGACGAGGGCCATGGCGACGTACAGTGCCACGCCCGCGCCCAGTTGCTGGGTGAGGGCCGCCGACATCGGATAGTCGGTGACCGGAGCGAGCGGCGCGCCCGGGTCGCCGATCCACTGTGTCAGTCGGTCGGCGATCCAGGTGCCCCGCCCGACCAGCATGTCGTGTGCGAGCGGGCCTGGCGTGGTCGCCAGGGCGAAGAGGCCGCCGGCGATGATCGCGTACGCCCACTGCATGACGTGCCGGTGGCTGGAGGTGGCGACGACCCTGCTCCAGGCCACGGCCAGCGGGATGATCAGCGCGAGCGCCGGTGTCAGTGCGATGAAGGCGAAGGTAGAATCCAGCAGCCAGTGTGCCTGCCAACTGATCGCCGGACCGCCCTCGCCGAGTTCGACGGCGTGGAACCAGAACATGATCAGACCGCCGACGTAGCACAGCATGACGGACGTCACGCCGAGTACGACCCAGGACAGCCGATCGCGGTAGAAGCCGAGGAGCGCCTGGGGCAGGGCGCGCCAGCCGCCGCCGACGGCCGCTGTGGGCGGCACCGTGGCGTGCGGGTCGAAGACGAGCCGGGGACTGAGGGTGGGTGGGGGCATTGTGTCTTCTCCTCGTGAGCGGACGGGGACTGTTCGTAGAGTTACCGAGGTCCTTTGCGCCCGACTTCGCTCAGACTTGCGCCGGACTGTTGGCACATCTGTCGGATGGGGCCCCACCAGGGGATTCCCGTGGACCAAATACATCCATCAGCATGGATAATTGGCCCGAGCGGGGGGACGGAGGTGGGCGTGTACTTCAGGCTCCTCGGCCCACTGGAGGCCGAGGTCAATGGCTCGACACTCCAGGTCGACGGTGCCAAGCAGCGCGCGGTCCTGTGCGCGCTGTTGGCCGCGGCGAACGACCTCGTGCCGCTCGGCCGGCTGATCGACTGGTCCTGGCCGCGCCGGCCGCCCAAAGCCGCGACCGCGGTGGTGCAGGCGCACATCTCTCGGCTACGGCGGGCGATCGAGCCGCACCGGGCCGCCTGGTCGCGACCGTGCGTGCTGATCTTCCGGGCGCCCGGCTACGTCCTGCGGGTGCAGCCCGACCAGCTTGACATGCTGGTGTTTGAAGGGCTGGTGGCCGACGGCCGGTCAGCCCTGGAGCGCGACGACCCGGAGCGGGCCGCGGCGCTTCTCGGGCGGGCGCTCAGCCTGTGGCGGGGCTCACCGCTGGCTGACGTGGCCCACATCGAGGCGGCCCAGGCGACGATCGCGCGCCTGGAGGCGCTGCGGCTGTCGGCGATCGTGGCCCGCATCGACGCGGACCTGGCGCTCGGCCGCGACGCCGCCCTGGTCCCGGAGCTGGAAGGGCTGGTCCGGGCGCACCCGTTCGACGAGCGACTGTGCGCCCAGCTCATGATCGCGCTGTACCGGTGTGGCCGGCAGGCCCAGTCGTTGGAGGCGTACGCGCGGATGCGCGAGGTTCTGGCGCGCGAGCTGAAGATCGCTCCGGCCCCGGCGTCCCGCCGGCTCCAGGAGGCCATCCTGGCGCACGACCCCGGGCTCGAATCGCGCGCCGTCACCAGCAGGTGAGGCGGGTGAGGCCGGTGAGCCGGGCGAGGCAGGTGAGGCCGGCGGGTAGAGCCCACGGCAGATGCCCGAAGCCCCCGGCACGCGCTGGTACGCCGTAGGGGTGCCGGCAGGGTTCGACGGCGGCGCGGCGGGTAAGAGGACCACGTCGGCGCACACTGCGTCACGACACGTGGAGGTCTCGATGGGTATCGACGACAAGATCAGCAATAAGGCCGAGGACGCTGCGGGCAAGCTCAAGGAGGGCGCGGGACGCGCCACGGACGACGAGCAGCTCGAGGCCGAAGGCAAGGGTGACCAGACCAAGTCGGACTTCAAGCAGGCCGGCGAGAAGATCAAGGACGCCTTCAAGCACTGACCCGATCGCGCTTCTTCCGCGACCGCGACGGCCGCACGGGCCGTCGCGGTCGCGACCGGTCCGGGCGGGCCGGCAGTGGCCGGGCGGTCCGGGCCGTTACCGGTGGGCCGGCTAGCCTCAAGCTGTGGGTACCGCCTTGGTGATCGAGAACGACCCGACCAATGACGCCCGCCGACTCGGCGACTGGCTCACCGATGCGGGGTTGACGCTGCGGGTCCTGCGGCCGTACGCGGGCGAGGAACTGCCGGAGACGCTGGCCGGGTACACCGCCCTGGTCGTCCTGGGCGGCGATCAGACCGCCTACCCCGACGAGCGAGGCGAGCCGGGCGCGCCGTGGTTCGCGGCTCTGGAGTCCCTGCTGCGCAAGGCGGTCCGGCACCGGGTGCCGACCCTCGCCATCTGCCTGGGCGGTCAGCTTCTGGCGACCGCGCACGGCGGCCTGGTGGAACGCAGCCCGGCCGGCCCGGAGGTCGGCCCCGCGTTGGTGGCCCGCCGCGACGTGGCCGACCGTGATCCGCTGTTCGCCCGCGTGCCGTTCGCCCCGGACGTGTTCCAGTGGCACGCCGACGAGATCACCGAACTGCCGCTGGGGGCCGTCCTGCTCGCCGCGTCGACCCACTACCCGCACCAGGCCTTCCGGCTCGGCCCGTGCGCGTGGGGCACGCAGTTCCACATCGAAGTCGATCCCGCGATGGTGGCGCGCTGGGCTGTGGACGCCGGCGACCTGCTCGCCGACCTCGGGTACGAGCCGGAGGCCCTGGTCGAGGCCGCCGCCGGTGTGATGGCCGACCTGGAGGACGCGTGGCAGCCGTTCGCGTGGCGGTTCGCGGCCCTGGCGCTGGGGGAGCTCCCCGATACGCTGGGCGTGCCATCCGGGCACACGCACCCGGCCGGGCCCGACGGCGGGCACGCGCCGCCCCGGCAGCTGCCGCTGCTCGGGCAGTAGGGGGCCGCTCGGCGACACCGGTGCGATGGGGCGGGCCATGACAAGATCGACGAGCGCGCAGGGCCGCCTGGCGCGGTACGGCTTCGCGGTCGGCAACGGCACCGGCGCACTGGACGGCGGCGACACCCCGGACGGCGGCAATACCCCGGACGGCCGCAACACACGCGGCGGCAGAACGCAGGACAGCAGGGCAGCAGACGGCGGTACGCACGCCGGCCATGCCGTGCGGGCGGCGGAGCTGCTCGGGCCTGGCGGGTTGGGCCTGTGGGACCCCGTCGCCCAGGAACCGGTCGACCCGAGCGCCGCCGAGTTGCTGTCCGGGCTGTCCCGGGCCGCGGACCCGGATCTCGCCCTCCGCCAGCTGTACCGCATGGTCGAGATGGAAGACCGGGTGCTGGCCGGCAAGGGCCCACAACGCGGCCCGGCCAGGACAGCGCCGGCCGACAGGACAGCGCCGGCCGACAAGACAGCGCCGGCCGACAGGACGGCGCCCGCCGACAGGACGGCGCCCGCCGACAGGACGGCGCCCGCCGACAAGACGGCGCCCGCCGACAAGACGGCGCCCGCCGACAAGACAATCCCCGCCGACGCCCGGCTGCTGGCCGCGGTGCGCGCGGACGCCGGCCTGCGCCGCCGGCTGTTCGCGGTGCTCGGCGCGTCGTCCGCGCTCGGGGACCACCTCGTGGCCAACCCGGGGGAGTGGAGCGCCCTGGCCACCGGCAGGGACGGGGTGGCCCCCGCCGCCGAGGGCGCGTTGGACGCCGACGGGCGCGCCTCTGTCGCCGCCCTGCGGCTCGCGTACCGCCGCGGTCTGCTGCGCATCGCGGCGGCCGACCTCACCGGCGGCCGTGGGCTGGAACAGACGATGAGCGCGCTGTCCGCGCTGGCCGACGCCACCCTGACCGCCGCGTACGGGATGGCGGTGGCGGAGCTGCCGGCGGCCTCGCCGGCACCGCGCCTGGCCGTCATCGCGATGGGCAAGTGCGGCGGCGGCGAGCTGAACTACGTCTCCGATGTCGACGTGGTGTTCGTAGCCGCCGGGGACGAGGACATCACCGCGGGCACCCGGGTGGCCGCCCGCCTCATCGAAATCGGCGGGCTGGTGGCCTGGCCGGTGGACGCGACGCTGCGGCCCGAGGGCAGCCGCGGTGCGCTCGTCCGGACGCTCGCTGGGTACGCCGCGTACTACCGGCGCTGGGCGCGGACCTGGGAGTTCCAGGCCTTGCTCAAGGCGCGGTTCGTGGTGGGCGACGAGGCTGTCGCGCAGGAGTGGCTGGCGACGCTCGGCCCGCTGGTGTGGACGGCGGCGGAGCGCCCGGAGGCCGTCGAGGACGTGCGCGCCATGCGCCGGCGGATCATCGACAACATCCCGGCGCGCGAGCTGCTCCGGGAGGTCAAGCGCGGCCCCGGCGGGCTGCGGGACATCGAGTTCGCGGTGCAGTTGCTGCAGCTGGTGCACGGCCGCGCCGACGAGACGCTGCGGGCGCCGGGCACGATGCCGGCGCTGCGCGCGCTGGTCGCCGGCGGGTACGTCGGCCGGCAGGACGGCGAGGCGCTGCTGCGCGGGTACCGCTTCCTGCGGGCCGTGGAGCACCGGTTGCAGTTGCAGGCGCTGCGGCGCACGCACACCGTGCCAGACGCCGCCACCTCGGACGGCGCCGCCGCGCTGCGGTGGCTGGCGCACGCCTTGGGCTACACCGCCATGCCGGGACGCGACGCCGTGGAGGCGTTCCGCGCCGACTGGGTGACGCACGCCGCGGAGGTCCGCCGGCTGCACGCCAAGCTGCTGTACCGGCCGTTGCTGGAGGCCGTGGCGAAGGTCTCCGTGGAGTCGCTCCGGATGACGCCACAGTCCGCGCGCCGGCGGTTGGAGCTGCTCGGGTTCGCCGACCCGGCCGGGGCGCTGCGGCACATCGAGGCGCTGACCGGCGGGCTGTCGCGGACGTCGGCGATCCAGCGCACCCTCCTGCCGGTGCTGTTGCAGGATTTCGCCGACGCGCCGGAACCGGACCGCGGCCTGCTGGCGTACCGGCAGGTGTCCGACAAGCTGGGCGGCACGCCGTGGTACCTGCGGCTGCTGCGCGATGGCGGCCCGGTCGCCCGGCGGCTGGCCCGCCAGCTGGGCCTGTCCCGGTACGTGGCGGACCTGCTCGCCCGGGATCCGGAGGCGCTGCGCCTGCTGGCCGACGACGTCGAGCTGGTGCCGCGGCCGGCGGAGGTGCTCCACGACGGGTTCGCCGCCGCGGCGCTGCGCCACCTCGACGGCCACCCCGGTGATCCGGGACTCAGCGAACAGCGGCCGGCGGGCGGGCCGCCCGGGGCCGCCCGCCAGGACGGCCAGGCGCGGGCGAACGCGGAGGCGGCGATCCGGGCCGTCCGGGCGCTGCGGCGCCGGGAGCTGTTCCGGGTGGCGTGCGGCGACGTGCTGCGCCGGGCCAACTCGCTGGCGCTGCCCAGCCCGATGGACCTGGTGTCGGTCGGCGGCGGGCTGTCCGACGTCTCCGATGCGACGCTGGCCGCGGCGCTCCTCGCCGCCACCGCGGCGCGCGGGCCCCTACCGGGCCTGCGCTTCGCGATCATCGGGATGGGCCGGCTGGGCGGCTACGAGATGAGCTACCAGTCGGACGCGGATGTGCTGTTCGTCTACGACCCGCCGGCCGGCGTGCCGGAGGGCGCCGCGAGCGCCGCGGCGCACGGTATCGCCGAGGAGCTGCGCCGGCTGCTCGGCATGCCGGCGCCGGATCCGCCGCTGGGCATCGACGCGGACCTGCGGCCCGAGGGTCGGCAGGGGCCGCTGGTGCGCAGCCTGGCCGCGTACGCGCAGTACTACGCCCGCTGGTCGAAGGTGTGGGAGGCGCAGGCGCTGCTGCGGGCCCGCTTCGTCTGCGGCGACGCGTCCCTCGGCGACGACTTCATCGCGGTCGCCGACCGGGTGCGTTACCCGGTGGGCGGGCTCAGCCGCGAGCACGTGACGGAGATCCGCCGGATCAAGGCGCGGGTGGAGACCGAGCGGCTGCCCCGGGGCGCGGACCCGGCGACGCACACCAAGCTGGGCCGGGGTGGGCTGGCGGACGTGGAGTGGGCGGTGCAGCTGCTCCAGCTGCGGCACGCGCACGCCGTACCCGAGCTGCGCTGCACCCGTACCCTCGACGCCTTGGGCGCCGCCCGCGACGCCGACCTGCTCGCCGCGGCCGACGCCGCCGCGATGGCCGCCGCGTGGTCGCTCGCGGCCGACGTGCGCAATGCCCTGACGTTGGTACGCGGCCGCGCGGGCGACCAGCTGCCCAGGCACGGGCCGGAGCTCGCCGGCGTCGTGCAGCTGCTGGGCGGCACCGACCCGGGCGTGTTCGTGGACGAGTACCTGCGCACCGCCCGCCGTGGCCGGGCCGCCGTGGAACGCGTCCTGGAGTCCTGACCGCCCCACCGGGGGCACCAACCAGTGGGGGCCGACCTCGATGACTGATCCGCTGCTCGACCGGGACGCGGCGGCGGCCGCGCTCGGGCAGGTCTACGCGGCCGCCGGGCCCTACCTGGACTCGCTCGCCGACCGTGCCGTGCACGACCCGGCGGCGATGCCGCTGCTCGCGGAGCTGGGCGGCCCGTTGCCGGCGGCGGGCGCGGGCAGCGCGGCGGCGGTGGCGCGGCTGTTGCGTGTCGGTACGGCCGCCGCCACAGCGTCGGCCGGGCCCCGTTTCTTCCACTTCGTCACCGGCGGCGCCACGCCCGCGGCGCTCGCCGCTGACTGGGTCGCCGGGCTGCTCGACCAGAACGCCTTCGCCAGGGCGTCCTCCGAGCTGGCCACCGAGGCGGAGGCCGTGGCGCTCGGCTGGCTGCGCGAGCTGTTCGGCCTGCCCGCCGGCTGGGGTGGTGCGCTGGTGCAGAGCGCCACGTTCGCCAACCTGACGTCCTTGGCCTGCGCCACCCACTGGTGGGGGGAGCGGCACGGCGTGGACACCGGCCGGGTGGGGCTCGCCGGGCTGCCCCGGATGCCGGTGCTGTCGGGGGGCTACGTGCACCCCAGCGCCCGCAAGGCGTTGCAGACGCTCGGCCACGGGCGGGACGCGGTCGAGGTGTTCGCCCGCGACGACGTCGGCCGGGCGGACGTGGCGGCCATCGACCGGCGGCTCGCCGAGCTGGCTGCGCCCGCGGTGGTGATCGCGAACGCGGGCGAGGTGAACGCCGGCGACTTCGACCCGGTGGCGGAGCTGGCGGAGGTGGCCGCGCGGCACGGCGCCTGGCTGCACGTCGACGGGGCGTTCGGGCTGTTCGCCGCGCTGTCGCCGCGCACCGCCCACCTGGTGGCCGGCATCGAGGGCGCCGACTCGATCGCCGCGGACGGGCACAAGTGGCTGAACGTGCCGTACGAGAGCGGGTTCGCGCTGGTGCGCGAGCCGGCCCGGCTCGGTGCGGCGTTCGGCATGCCGGGCGCCGCCTACCTGCCCGGCCCGCGGGACCCCGGCGGCGGCTACGGGCTGCTCGGGCCGGAGTCGTCGCGGCGCGCCCGGTCGCTGCCGATCTGGGCGACCCTGGCGGCGTACGGCCGGGACGGCCACCGGGCCATGGTCGAGCGGCACCTGGACCTGGCGCAGCGGCTGGCCGGGCTGGTGGACGCGGCGCCGGAGCTGGAGCGGCTGGCGGACGTGCCGCTGTGCATCGTGTGCTTCCGGGCCCGGCCGGCGGGGCTGCCCGACGACCGCCTCGACGAGCTGAACCGGGCGATCGGCGCCGCCTTGCTCACCGACGGCCGGGTCTTCGCCGGGACGACGGTGTACGGCGGCAGGGTGGCCCTGCGTCCGGCGATCGTCAACTGGCGGACGACCGAGTCCGATGTGGACCTCTTCGTCGACGTGGTGCGGGAGCTGACCGCCCGGCTGGCACCCTGACGGCCGGCACAGCGACGCGCCGGCGCACGGACAGCCAGAAGGCCGGGCCCCCCACGGGCCCGGCCTTCTGGCATCAGCGAAAGCGGGCGGCTATCAGCAGTCGTAGTACATCGCGAACTCGTGCGGCGTCGGGCGCAGGCGCACCGGGTCCACCTCGTTCGCGCGCTTCCAGTCGATCCAGGTCGAGATGAGGTCCGGCGTGAACACGCCGCCCTCGAGCAGGAACTGGTGGTCGGCCTCCAGGGAGTCCAGCACGGCCGGCAGCGAGCCCGGGACCGTCCGGACGTTGGCGAACTCCTCCGGCGGCAGGTCGTACAGGTCCTTGTCGATCGGCTCCGGCGGCTCGATCTTGTTCTTGATGCCGTCGAGGCCCGCCATCATCATGGACGAGAAGGCGAGGTACGGGTTGCTGGACGGGTCCGGCACCCGGAACTCGACCCGCTTGGCCTTGGCGTTGCTGCCGGTGACCGGGATGCGGGTGCAGGCCGAGCGGTTGCGCTGCGAGTAGACCAGGTTGACCGGGGCCTCGAAGCCGGGCACCAGGCGCCGGTACGAGTTGATGGTCGGGTTGGTGAACGCCAGCAGTGACGGCGCGTGGTGCAGCAGGCCGCCGATGTACCAGCGGGCGAGGTCGGACAGGCCCGCGTAGCCGGTCTCGTCGTAGAACAGCGGCTCGCCGTTCAGCCACAGGCTCTGGTGCGTGTGCATGCCGGAGCCGTTGTCACCGAACAGCGGCTTGGGCATGAACGTCGCGGTCTTGCCGCCGGCCCACGCCGTGTTCTTGATGATGTACTTGAACAGCTGCAGCTGGTCGCCGGCGTGCAGCAGGGTCGAGAACTTGTAGTTGATCTCGGCCTGGCCGGCGGTGCCCACCTCGTGGTGCGAGCGCTCCACCGTGAAGCCCACGTCGAGCAGCCGGCGCACCATCTGGTCGCGCAGGTCGGCGTAGTGGTCGACCGGCGGGACGGGGAAGTAGCCGCCCTTGTACGCGGTCTTGTAGCCGCGGTTGCCGCCCTCTTCCTCGCGGCCGGTGTTCCAGGCGCCTTCGATCGAGTCGATGTAGTAATACGCCTTGTTGGCGGCCGTCTCGTGGCGGATCGAGTCGAAGATGTAGAACTCGGCCTCCGCCCCGAAGTACGCCGTGTCGGCGACGCCGCTGGCCGCCAGGTAGGCCTCCGCCTTCTTGGCGACGTTGCGGGGGTCGCGGGAGTAGGCCTCGCGGGTGAACGGGTCGTGGATGAAGAAGTTCAGCGCGAGCGTCTTCTCCGCCCGGAACGGGTCGACGAACGCCGTCGCCTCGTCCGGCAGCAGCAGCATGTCGGACTCGTGGATGGCCTGAAAGCCGCGGATCGACGAACCGTCGAAGGCGAGGCCGTCGGTGAAGAGACTGTCGTCGACCGATTCGACCGGCATGTTGAAGTGCTGCATCACGCCCGGCAGGTCACAGAATCGAACGTCGACGAACTTCACGCCCTCGTCTTTGAGGTATCGCAGGAGTTCCTCGGGATTGGCGAACACACGTCCTCCTGGCACGTCACTGGTCTGGCTGAGGCGGCGCGGCCGCCGTGCGTCAAGGCTGGCAGCGACGCTATGGCCGGGCGGTTGCCCCGGCATGTCTCCATTGTTTCCGCCGTGTTACGTCACCGCGTGTTGATCCGCCGCGCCGGCGGGGCGCCCTCCGCACGCTACCCCGGGGACCGCGCCGGTCACCGGCGTATGGGGCGAGTTGGATCCCGCCACAGCACCCGCCCACAGCACCCGCCCACAGCACCCGTCCACAGCACCCGTCCACAGCACCCGCCCACAGCACCGCCCACGATGACGCCACGATGATGCCCCGGTGCGACCGTGTCCTCGGCCGCGTACACCGGCCCGGGTGCCGCCCCAGGCACACCCGACGACGACAAAGGAGATCAACATGCGCGTACGCCGTGCCGCCGCCGTGGCGGCCGCAACCGTGGTGGCCGCCGCCACCGGGCTGGTCCTCACCGCCGCGCCGGCCCACGCCACGGACGACGGGTGCCTCGACGGGGGGAGCGTGATCTTCGGCACCGCGGGCGGCGACGTGCTCTACGGGACCGACGGCGCCGACGTCATCTACGGCCTTGGCGGCCGCGACATCATCCAGGGCGGCGGCGGGGCGGACCTCATCATCGGCGGCCCGGGGCCCGACGACCTCTTCGGCGACGACTGCAGGGACGTCATCTTCGGCAACGACGGCGGCGACCTCGTGGCCGGCTTCGACGGCGACGACGCGGTGTACGGCAACCAGGGCGACGACATTGTGGTCGGCGGGCTCGGCACGGACGTCCTCGACCCCGGCCAGGGCGACGACCAGTGCGCCGACGCGGCGACCGACGACGTGGAGACCGTCTACAACATCGTCTACTTCCAGCAGTTCTACGACTGCTGACCGCCCACCTCAGTGACCGGCCCGCCGCCCCGGCCCGCTGCCCCGGCCCGCCGCCACCAGCCCGGTGGCGGCCCGGCGGCGCAGCACGGCCGGGTCCGGCGGCGGGGCGTCGATGGAGCGCATCGCGTCCGTCCACCGCTGGAAGGCCCGCCGGGCCTCCCCGTGCCGGCCGGCCGCCACCAGCACGTCGACGAGTACCCGGTGGGCCCGCTCGTCGAACGGGTCGGCGCCCAGCAGGCGGACCAGGCAGGTGGCGGCGTGGTCGGCGTCCGGCACGGCGCGGGACAGGCCCGCCAGCTCGCGCAGGACCGCCAGCCAGACCGCCCGGGCCTGCTCGCGCGGGGCGTCGGCCCAGTCGGCGTACGGCTCGTCGTCGAAGGCGTCCCCGCCGTACGCCGCGTCCACCTCCATCAGCAGCTCCCGCGCCTGGCTGGCCACCCCGTCGCGGGCCAGCCGGATCCCGTGCGCGGCGTCGCGGAGGAGTTCCTCCAGGTCCACCGCGAGGCGGGTGACGTCCAGCGCGACGCCGGCCAGATCCGCGCCGATGTAGTGGTCGGCCGGCCACACCCGGCGCGGGTCCAGCACGCCGCGCACGACCGAGAGGAGCACCGACAGCCGGTGCGCGGTGCGCTGCGGCTCATCGTCCGGCCACAGCAGCTCGCACAACTCGGCCCGCGGGACCGGCCGGCCCCGCCGGGCGACGAGGATCTTCAACAGCGTGCGGGCCTGCCGGGAGCGCCAGGCCGGCAGCGGTACGGGCAGCGCGCCGATGAACACCTCGAACCGGCCGAGCACCCGGATCCGGACCGGGTCGGCCCCGCCGACGGTGGGCTGCAGGGCCCCACCCCCGACGGCCGCCACGCCGAGCGCGAGGAGCCGGCGGGCCGCGGACCGGGCCGCCCACCGGTCGTCGGCGTCCGCGCCGGCGGCCCGGCCGAGCAGGACGAGCGCCCGGTCGGCCGCC
>DASQDS010000268.1:0-9769 GCA_035634075.1 Pilimelia sp.
GCCGCCCGTGCCGGGCCCGGCGCCCGGCGCCCCCGGCGGCTCGCCGGCCCCGCCGCCCGGTGACCGCAGCTCGTGCCGCACCTCACGCCACCACAGGAACGCCACGAAGGCCGCGAAGACCGGCCACTCGACGGCGTACGCCCAGCTGAGCCCGTTGCCCGACACCGCCCGGCGGATCTGCCACCAGCCCAGCGCCGCGAAGGCGCCGATCAGCGCGGCCGCCAGCCCGTGGCGCAGCAGCCACGCCGGGGTCAACAGCCGTCGCATGCCGTCGAGCGTAGTCGGGGCCGGGACGGCACTCCTACCGGCCGTCGTACCCCGTGGTGGCCGCCCGGCCGTGGGGGTTGCGGTTGACGTAACGTCAACTTTTATCGTGGAGTTCAGCACGACGGCAGGGGGTGTGTGATGGCGTGGTCAACCGCGCAGGTGGCCCGGATGTCCCGGGTGACCTCGCGCACCCTGCGGCACTACGACGAGATCGGGCTGCTGCGGCCGGCGAAGGTCGGTGGCAACGGCTACCGGTACTACGAGCGCGAGCAGCTCCTGCGGCTGCAGCAGATCATGGTGCTGCGCGATCTCGGGTTGGGGCTGGACGCGATCGCCCGGGTCGTCAACGACGGCGCGAGCGTTGCCGAGCAGCTCCGCCGCCACCACCGGTGGCTGGCCGCCGAGCGGGACCGGTACGACCGGCTCGCCAGCACCGTCGCGCGCACCATCGAGGAGCTGGAAGGAGGTGAGACAGTGAGCATGGAGAAGCTGTTCGAGGGGTTCGACGCGCAGCGCCAGGCCGGCTACGAGGCGGAGCTGGTGGAGCGCTACGGCGACGGCATGGCGACCCACCTCGAGGAGAGCAAGCGCCGGGTCGCCGGGTTGAGCAGCGCCGACGCCGAACGGGTCCAGGCCCAGTGGGCCGACTTCGCGCCGCGCCTGGTGGCGCTGATCGAGGCCGGGGCGAAGGTGGACGACGCCCGCGTCCAAGCGGTGATCGCGGACCACTACCGCTGGGTGACGAATTTCTGGACGCCCGACCGGGACTCCTACCCGGGCCTGGGTGACCTGTACGCGGACGCGCCGGACTTCCGACGCCAGTTCGACGCGGCGCACCCGCGGCTGGCGGAGTTCCTGCGGGACGCGATGGCCACGTACGCGGCGGCGAACCTGTAGGCCGGGAGTCCGTCGTGGGGGAGGTGCACATCCCCCACGACGGGGCGCGGGCGCGGCGTTTAGGTGCCGCGCAACGCGGCAACTACCTCAGCGGAGAGACCGACGCGTGAGGGGACGGCAATGGCGCACACCGAGCCACTGGGCGAGATGGGCATCGACCCCGCCGAACTGACCGACGCGGATCTGCTGCGTGAGCTGCGCAGCCTGCACCGGACGAGGCTGGACACGCTGCGGCACGGCCCGGACGCGGCGCTGGATCACCACCTGCGGCGCACGGCCGAGCTGGAGACGGAGTACCTGACCCGCCACCCCGGCCGGGAGATCGACCAGCACCGGCTCCGGGACGCCGACCACGACGACGAGGACACCGACGGCGTGCCCGCCGGCCCGGGCCGGGTCGGCCCCTGGGACGCGCGGCCCGAGCGGGCCTGACCGGCGCCGGAGGCGGCGGATCCCCGAGCCGCCGTTGCGGTGCGGGGTCGCCGCGGTTCCGGGCCCGCACCATGCCCCGCCGCGCGCCTCACCGGGACGAATGCTCGCCGACGGCGTCCGCGCGGCCCCAGCGGCCGGGCACCCCGCGCAGGGCGAGGTGGCCGATCCGGTCGGGCAGGTAGGGGTTCACCGACAGGCCGTCGGGGGTGGGCTCCAAGCCCAGCAGTACGCGTAGCAGCATCAACGGCGCCCCGGTCGCCCACGCCTGCGGTGAGCACGCCGTCGGGTAGATCACCGGCACCTCGGTGGCTCGGCGCGGGTATCCGGCGAAGGCCTCGGGCAGCCGGAACCCGACGTGCCGGGCGCTGTCCAGCAGCGCGACGGCCAGCCGGTTGGCCTCCTCGCGCCGCCCGTACCGGGCCAGGCCCGCCGCGATGATCGCGGTGTCGTGCGGCCACACGGTGCCGTTGTGGTACTCGATGGGGTTGTAGACCGGCTGCCCCTCGGCCAGCGTGCGGACCCCCCAGCCGGAGAAGAGCTGCTCGCCGCACAGGTGGGTGACCAGCGAGCCGACCCGCTCGGCCGGCACGATCCCGCTCCACAGCAGGTGGCCCATGTTGGACGACAGTGTGCGCACCTGGTTCTTCTCGCCGTCCAGAGCGAGCGCGTAGTAGCCCCGGTCGGGTAGCCAGAACTCGCTGTCGAAGCGGCGCTGCAGCTTGTCGGCGTCCGCCTCCAGGTGCTCGGCGAAGTCCGGGTCGTCCCACACCTCGCGGGCCAGTCGAGCGGTGCGCCGGCGGGCGTCGTAGCAGTAGCCCTGGATTTCGCAGGTGGCGATGGGGTAGCTGGCCAGCGTGCCGTCCGGCTGGATGATCGAGTTCCAGGAGTCCTTCCAGCACTGGTTGACCAGCCCGGTCTCGGGATTGCGGGTCTGGTATTCGACGAAGCCGTCGCCGTCCATGTCACCGTGCTCGGCCATCCAGCGGACGGCGGCGCGTGCGGCCGGCTCCAGCTCGCGGACCGTCTCCACGTCGCCGGTCCAGCGCTCGTACTCGTCCAGCACGATGAGGAACAGCGGGGTGGAATCGGCGGCGCCGTAGTAGGGCGACTGGGGGCGTTCGCCGAAGTACGCCAGCTCGCCCAGCCGCAGCTCGTGCAGGATCTTGCCGGGCTCCGCGTCCCGCATGTCGTCGATCGTGGTGGCCTGCTTGGCGGCGAGCGCCAGCAGCGTGGTGCGGGCCAGCTCGGGCACGAACGGGAGCGCCTGGTAGCTGGCGATCAGGCTGTCCCGCCCGAACACCGCCATGAACCAGGGCAGCCCGGCCGCCGGCAGCGACGCCGGGGACGCCTGGTCGGGATAGAAGCGCAGCGCGGCGAGGTCCACGATGCTGCGCCGGTACGTGGCGCGCAGGTCGTGCCAGTCGGTGTCCACGCGGGGCGCGGCGGCGAGCCACTGTGGCAGGCTGGCCGGCATGTCGGGACAGTGCGCGCGCTTGGGCAGCGGCTCGCCCGCCTCGACGGCCACGTCCACCTCCACCAGGCCGGTCCACACCTCGTGCGGGCCGAGCTCCACGCGGAAGGTTAGGGACTCGTCGGTGGAGAACGCCCCCGGCGCGGTGAGGTAGGTCTCTCGGACGAAGTCCCCCCGCCGGTAGCCCAGGGTCAGCACGTCGCCGCGCCGGTGCCGGTACGGCGTGCCCTTCTTGCTCAGCCCGTCCTTGACCTCGAACACGTCCGCGAAGTCGGCCTCGAACAGGAACGACAGCTCAAGTTGGACGGGTTCCAGCGAGTGGTTCTGGATCTCGATCGACTCCCGCATGCCGCGGGCGATCTCGCGCCGCCGGACGATCGACAACGAGGGGTTGGTGTAGATCGTGCCCGTCGGCTCGGCGAGGAAGAAGGCCGCTTCGTCGTACTCGATGGTCTCGGCCGAGAGGACATCGAGCTGGCGGCCGTTGAGCAGCAGCTCCCACCGGGACAGGTGGCGCATGTCCCGGTAGAACAGGCCGACGGGCGACTCGCGGGTGGCGCGGAAGTCCCCCCGGCGGTCGCAGATCATGAAAGCACTGCCCTGCAAAATGCTGATCATGCGGTCGGGCACCGGATCCTCCTCGGACGGGGAGCGCCCCCGTCGTACTCGTGCCAGTCCCTCGCTCTGTTGTACCCCGCAGCGTGTGGACAACTCCGGCCAAGCCCTCAAATCGGCGAACCAATCCGGATGACGGAATTTCATCATATTTTGAGCACATGGTCGGCGGACGGCCGCCGGCTCGGGAGGTGCCCACGATGGAGAAGGAAGCTGGTCAGTCCGACGATCGCCCGCTCAAAATCGCGATGGTCGTCCCGCCATGGTGCGAGATCCCGCCACCCGGCTACGGGGGACTCGAGCAGGTCTGCGCCGTGTTGGTGGACGGCCTCGTGGCGCGGGGCCACGACGTCACTCTGTTCGGCGCCGGGGAGAGGACCGGCACGAAGGCACGGTTCGTCAGCACCGGCCCTACCCAGTTCGGCCGGATGAACGAAGCGCTGCCGGAACTCGCCCACGTCGTACGCGTCAACGAGCTGATCGACCGCGGCGGCTTCGATGTGGTCCACGACCACACGAACGCCGGTCCGCTCACCGCACCGCAGCGCCGGGCCCCCACGGTCGTCACCGTGCACGGGTGCCCGCGCGGCGAACTGTCCACCTACCTGAGCCGGCTGGACCGCCGGGTCGGGCTCGTCGCCATCTCGTACGCTCAACGGCGGATCGCCGGGCATCTGCCCTGGTCGGCCGTGGTCCACCATGGCATTGAACCGGCGGAAACGCCGCGCTTGACGACGGGAGACGGGCCGGCCTTGTGGCTGGCCCGTTTTTGTCCCGACAAGGCGCCCGAACTCGCCATCCAGGCGTGCCGCGAGGCCGGGGTGCCGCTGGTGCTGGCGGGCAAGTGCCAGGAGGCGATGGAGTACCGCCACCTCGAGGAGGTCGTCAAGCCGATGCTCGGCCCCGACGTCGAGCTGATCGTCAACGGGTGCCGGGACACCACGTCCCGGCTGCTCGCCGAGGCGCGGTGCATGCTGCTGCCGATCCGCTGGGACGAACCGTTCGGGATGGTGATGATCGAGGCGATGGCGATGGGTACGCCCGTGGTGGCGCTGAACCGCGGCGCGGTGCCGGAGGTGGTGAAACACGGCGTGACCGGCTTCGTCTGTGACCGGCCGGAAGATTTGGCGGACGCCGTCCGCCGGGTCGGGACGATCGACCGGGCGGCGTGCGTGGCACACACACTCGACCGGTTCTCGCCGGACCTGATGGCCCGCGGCTACGAGCAGGTGTACCGCTGGATGGGCCACCGGGCACCGGTCGTGCACCACGCGCTCAACACCGGCAGGTCCGGGTTGGCCGCCGCCGTGCGGGGTACTGAGTCGTTCACGGGCCACGGCTGGCCGGCGCACTGACCCGCACGCGTGCCGTGTGACGGCGCCGGGCCTGAGGCCCGGCGCCGTCCGCGGAGGGGCACGGTCGACCACGATGGAGGAGCGCGTCATGGCGTACCGCACCACCCGGGGCATGTCCGCCCCGCCCGAGGTCGTGTTCAGCACCGCCACCGATCCATCCCGGGTGGAGGGATGGGTGCCCGCGCCGCTGCGGCAACGGGCCGATGAGCACCGGGTCACCGTACTGCCGGAGCGCCTGCGGGTGGAGTGGCGCCCGACCGGCCAGGCCGGCGGGTGGTCCGGCTCCCTGCAGGTGGCCGAGGGCGACGCCGGCGGCGCGCAGGTGGAGATCACCGTCGATGGCGACGGGACGGTCGCGTCCGGCGAGCCCGTCGACGAGCTTGTCGACGACGCGCTCACCGAGCTGGACCGCGCGGTGGCCGACAACCTCACCGCCGGCTGAGAAGCTCCCTGCCGGTGCCAGGTTCATGATGGGCTGAGCAGGGTATGCGGGCATCGAAGCGTAGCCAACCGTTGGGGGCGACATGACGACGACGTACACCGGGCCGGCTGCGGACGGGCGCGCGGACCGGGTGGCCAAGGGACCGGCGGGCGCGCTGCGGCAGCGGCTGCGCGGGCTGCGCCAGGCGTACGCCCCCCACGAACACCGGCCGCTCGGTGGCTACGCGCTGTCAATGACCACGTACACGGGCCTGGTGGCCGGCCTGGCCACCGCCGTACGGGCGACGGGCCGGCCGTTGCCCGAGCGGCCGGACCCCGCGGACGTGCTGCTGATCTCCGTGGCCACCCACAAGCTGAGCCGGTTGTTGGCCAAGGACGCGGTGACCAGCCCGCTGCGGGCGCCGTTCACCCGCTACCAGGAGCCGATCGGCCACGCGGAGGTGGCGGAGGAGGTCCGGGCGGAGCAGGGCACCACCGGCCACGCCCTCGGCGAGCTGCTGAGCTGCCCGTTCTGCCTTGCGATGTGGATCGCCACCAGCTTCACCGGCGGCCTGGTCCTCGCGCCCCGGGTGACCCGCCTGGCCGCCACGGCCTTCACCGCCGTCGCCGTCTCCGACTTCCTGCAGCTCGCGTACGGCATGGCCAAGAAGGCCGCCGACGGCCCGCCGGACAACGAGGAGTAGTCCCGTCGCCCGGCGGCTGTCAGCCCGCGCCGTCAGCCGGCGTCGTCGGCGGCCATTCCGGCCCAGCCGTCCGGGGACTCCGTCTCGCGGTCCCGGTCGGTGCCCGCGGTGATGGACTTGTCCACCGCGGTGTCCTCGTGCTCGCCGGCGATGTCCGGCTGGTGGAGCGTCTCCGTGTCGGTCGGGTCGCCGGCCGGCTGGCCGAGCGCGGGCAACGTCTCCTGCTGGTCTGCTTCCATGCCTGCCTCTTCCTATACGTCGACGTCGGCCTGCAGCACCTCGGCGACCTCGTCCAGCGAGTACTCGCCCTCGGGCAGCGTGTCCACCCGGGCCATGTCGGAGGCGGGCAGGTCGGCCGCTACGGCGCGGCGGTAGATTTCGTCCCGGCTGAGCCGTTCCTGGCCGAGGAACATGCCCTCCAGCAGGCTGTCCAGCGGGTTGTCCGGTGCATCGGTCACCCCGCGCACATACCCGGCGCGATCCGACCGAAACGCCGCGGCGATCCCCGCCCGCGGCGGCTCGCAGAGTGACGCGCGCCACAGTGGGGAAGTGGAAGGTCCGGCGGCGGCCCGCCGTTGTGCCCTGTGTCGGTGTGACCAGTGTCCCCGGGCCTCAACTAAATCGCCTTCGCGGAGTTCCGTTCGGCTGGAGCCGCGTCGTGCCACTCGCCGAGAGGCGACCTGCACACCGACACCCACGCCGCCCCACGGTCGCTGACCGTGGGGCGGCGTTGTCGGTACGGCGAATGGGACTGGACCTCAAGCGGGCTTCAGATCGCATGCTGGGCGCCATGAGCGATCGGCACCTCTGGGACCTGCTGGGCGCGACGCACCGCGGCGTCCTGGCCACCATCAAGCGGGACGGGCGGCCGCAGCTGTCCGTCGTGGACTACCTCTTCGATCCCGCGCGGCGGGTCCTGGCCACGTCGGTGACCGCGGGCCGCGCCAAGGTGGCGAACCTGCGCCGCGACCCGCGCGCGAGCCTGCACGCCGGCGCGCCGGACCTGGGCGCGTACGCCGTCGCCGAGGGCCTCGCCGACTTCTCCGCCGTCGCCCGGGAACCGGGTGACGAGGCGGTCGCCGAGCTGGTCCAGCTCTACCGGGACATCCGGGGCGAGCACCCGGACTGGGCGGAGTACCGGGCCGCGATGATCGCGGACCGGCGGATGGTGCTGCGGATCACCGTGGACCGCGTCTACGGCCTGGCGACGCCCGGCTGAGCCGCCACCATACTGGAGCCATGAGCGGGCTGTTGATCGTCACGGGGGGCGGGCGGGGGATCGGCGCGGCCACCGCCGTCCTGGCCGCGGAGCGCGGGTGGGACGTGTGCCTGAGCTACCGGGCCGACCGGGACGCCGCCGAGGCCGTCGCCGCGGCCTGCCGGGAGCGGGGGGTGGCGGCGACCGCCGTCCATGCCGACGTGAGCGTGGAGGCAGACGTGACGGCCCTGTTCGCGGCGGCCGACGGGCACGCTCGGCCGCTGGCCGGGCTGGTCAACAACGCCGGCATCGTCGGGCCGCCGGTGACGGTGGCGGAGGTGGGCGCCGCGCGCGTCGCGCGGATGCTCGCGGTCAACGTGCTCGGCGCCTTCCTCTGCGCCCGCGAGGCCGTGCGCCGGATGGCCCGGTCGCGGGGCGGCGCGGGCGGCGCGATCGTCAACGTCTCGTCCCGCGCGGCGGCGCTCGGGTCGCCGGGGGAGTACGTCGACTACGCCGCGAGCAAGGCCGCCGTCGACACCCTCACCATCGGCCTGGCCCGGGAGGTGGCCGGCGACGGCATCCGGGTCAACGCGGTGCGGCCCGGCCTCATCGACACGGACATCCACGCCAGCGGCGGCCAGCCGGACAGGGTGGCCCGGCTGGCCGGCAGCGTGCCGATGGGTCGCGGCGGCAGCGCCGGCGAGGTCGCCGAGTCGATCCTGTTTCTGCTGTCGCCGGCCGCCTCGTACACCACCGGCGCCCTGCTGGACGTCGGCGGCGGCCGCTGACCGACTATTGGCAGGCGGCGCCGTTGAGCGTGAACGCCGTCGGCGCCGGGTTGCTGCCCGCGAAGGTGCCGGAGAAGCCGAAGGTGACCGCGCCGCCCGGCGCGATGACCCGCGTCCAGTCGGCGTTGGTCACGCTGACCTGGCTGCCGCTCTGGGTGGCGGTGCCGCCCCACGCGGACTGGACGGTCTGGCCGCCGGTGAAGGCCCAGCGCAGCGTCCAACCGGCGATCGCCGTCGCGCCGGGATTGCTGATCGTGACGGAGCCGTTGAAGCCCCCGGCCCACTGGCTCGGCACCGCGTACGCGACCCGGCACGCAGCCGCCGCCGCGCCGGCCGGCGTCGTGACGGTGACCAGCGGCGAGTCCGCGGAGGAGTTGCCGGCCGCGTCGCGCGCCCGGACGTAGAACTGGTAGCGGGTCTGCGGGCTGAGCCCGGCGACAGCGGCGGTCGTCCCGGTCGCGGTGGCGACCTGCACATCGGAGGCGCCGTTCTCGCGGAACACGGTGTAGCCGGCGACCCGGACATTGTCCGTCGCCGCCGGCCAGCTGAGCTGGACGCCGCCCGCGGTGAGGGCGGAGGCGGTGGGCTGGCCCGGCGCGGTGGGCGGTTGCCGGTCCGGCGCCGCCGTGGTGGGGCCCGGCGTGGTGGGGCCCGGCGCGCCGCCGCCGAAGGCGGCGTGGATCGCGTCGTACGCGGGCTTGGGCCGGTAGTTCTCGTCGTACGGCAGGGCGGCGCCCTGGCCCGGGAAGACCGACGGGATCCAGGAGTGCCGGTCGCTGAAGCCCCAGACCGTCACGCCGACGCAGCGGGCAACCGCGAGGCAGGCGTCCAGCACCCGGCGGTAGTCGGTGGCCTGCTGCGCGAGCCGCTCGGGCGTGGCCGGCGTCGGCATCCGGATGTCCAACTCCGTGATCGCCACGTCCACGCCGAGCGCGGCGAACCGGGCGATGTTCTGCTGCAGGCTGGCCGGGACCTGGCCGAGGATCAGGTGGGCCTGCAGCCCGACGCCGTCGATCGGCACGCCCTGGGCGCGCAGGTCACGGACGAGGTTGTAGGTGGCGTCGCTCTTCGCGCCCACACCCTCGATGTTGTAGTCGTTGTAGTACAGCTTCGCGGACGGGTCCGCCGCGCGGGCCCAGCGGAACGCGTCGGCGATGTAGCCGGCGCCCAGCTTCTGCAGCCAGAACGAATTGCGCAGGGTGCCGTTGTCCGCGAACGCCTCGTTCACCACGTCCCAGTACGCGATCCGGCCCCGGTACCGGCCGACCACGGTGCTGATGTGGTTCTGGGTGGCCGTGCGCAGGTCCGCGGCGGCAAGATTCTGCACCCAGCCGGGCGTCTGGTTGTGCCACACCAGGGTGTGCCCGCGGACGACCTGGTTGTTCTGCGCCGCGGACGCGAGGATGGCGTCGGCCCCGGCGAAGGAGAACTGGCCGCGGTTCGGCTCGGTCGCGTCCCACTTCAGCGCGTTCTCCGGCGTGACCTGGTTGAACTCGGTGGCGGCGAGGGACCGGTAGGTGGCGTCGCTGGCCAGCGGCCCGGTCGCGAGCGCCGTCCCGATCACCTTGCCGCGGTCGGCGGCGTGCGTACGCAGGGGCCCGGACGCGGCCGCGTGGTCACCG
>DASQDS010000269.1:0-2850 GCA_035634075.1 Pilimelia sp.
GAGCTGCACGCCCACTGCTACCGCCTGCTCGGCTCGACCCACGACGCGGAGGACGCCGTGCAGGACGCGCTCCTGCGGGCGTGGCGCGGGCTCGCGCGCTTCGAGGGCCGCAGCTCGCTGCGCTCGTGGCTCTACACCGTGTCGACCCGGACCTGTTTGGACATCGTCGCGACGCGCGCGCGGCGGGCGCTGCCCGTCGACCTGGGCCCGGCCAGCGAGCGCGCCGTGCTGGACAGCGCACCGCTGGCCGAGGTGGCCTGGCTCGGCCCCTACCCCGACGCGGGGATCGCCGGTGGGCCGGCCGGCCCCGCCGCCCGCTACGAGCAGCGCGAGGCCGTCGAGCTGGCGTTCGTGGCGGCCCTGCAGCACCTGCCGGGCAACCAGCGGGCGGCACTGGTCCTCTTCGAGGTCCTCGGCTTCTCGGCGGCGGAGATCGCCGCCGTCATGGCCACCAGCACCGCGTCGGTCAACAGCGCCCTGCAGCGGGCCCGGCGGATCGTTGCGGAGAAGGTCCCGGCCCGCAGCCAGCAGCGGACCCTGCGGGAGGTCGGCGACGCGCGCGTGCGGGGGATCGTCACCGCGTTCGCCGGCGCGCTGGAGCGCGGTGACGCCGGCGCGCTGGTCGCCCTGCTGACCGAGGACGTCACCTGGTCGATGCCGCCGCTGGCGCACTGGTACGCCGGCCTGGCGGCCGTCACGGACTTCGCCGTGCGGGTCCCATTGACGCGGTGTCCGAGCTGGCGGAACCAGCCGATGAGCGCGAACGGTCAGCCGGCCGTGGCGTGCTACGTCGGGGCGGACGCCGCCGGGCCGCACGAGGCGTGGTCCATCACCGTGCTCACCCTGCGCGGCGACCGGATCGCCGGGATCACCTCCTTCCTCGGCGCCGACCACTTCGCGGCGTTCGGGCTGCCCCCCGCACTGCCGTAGGCCGGTGGGCGGCCGAAAGTCGGGTGCCGGTACCGGGTCGCCTTGGCAGGCTCGGGTGATGAGCGAAGCGGCGGCCGGCGGTGCGGCGGAGGAGCGCGTGTGGCGGGCGGTGCCGGCGGCGGCCCGGCACGCCTTGCAGTCCGGGCTGGGGGCGAGCGACCTGCAGACGCTGCTGCTGGCGGTCGTGCGGGCCAGAGCTGCCGCCGTCCCGCCGGCCAGGGTGGTGCGCCGCTGGCAGGAGGACCGGTTCGTCCGCCCGGCGGCGGCGGATCCGCGGCGGTTGGCCGAGGTGGAGGCGGCCCTGTGGCGCCTGCTGCCGGACCGCGTAGCGGGCGTGGAGCTCGCGCCGGTGGCGCCCCTGGGGACGTGCTCGGCGGTGGCGCCGGTGGACCAGCACCGCGTGGTCAGCACGGTCCGCGGCACCGAGGTGCTCAGCGATCCGACGAACGCCCTCGCGGTCGAGGCGGCGGTCCGCCGGCGGGCGGCCGGGCCGGCGGGCCGGGTCGACCTGGCGGCGGCCCACCGGGTGCTGCGCGCCCAGCGGTTCCGCCCGGGCGCCTCGGCGCACTTCCGGCTCTTCGCCGTGGTGTCCAGCGCCCGCGATCGCGGTTCCGGGCGGACGGAGGCTGAGCTGCTGGTGGACCACCTCCTGTTCTGGCAGCGCGCGCTTGGCGCGCTCGCGCCGGGGGCGGGGTGCCGGCTCACGGTGACACTGTTCGGGCACCCCGTCCTCGGCGAGCGGCTGGCCGACACGGTGCTGCCCGCGGTGTCGGACGGCACGGTGCCGGTCACCGTGGACGCCGGCCGCACCCGGGGCGCCGGCTACTACGCGGGCGCCGCACTGCGGCTGGCCGCCGCGGCCGGGGGCGGTGAGGTCGAGATCGGTGACGGCGGGCTCGTGGACTGGACCGCCCAGTTCCTGGGCGACGCCAAGGAGCGGTGCCTCATCTCCTGCGTGGCCACGGAGCGGCTGGCAGACTTGACAGCACTCAGATAGGCGCTTCACCTCGGCCGGTGACTGGCCAGGAGCTCGCGAGCGCCGTTCGCCGAGGCCGAGTGGCGCGCCAGCGAGGCGGCCGTCCGCGAGCTGGACGCGCAGATCCCGTACGCCCGCGCCCGGGTGGTCCGCGACATCGAGGCGGCACTCGCCGCGCGCCCGTTCGCAGACCGGCTCGGCGAGCACCTGGCCCGGGTCCTCGACGGCCGCCCGCGGTGAGGGTCGCCGGCGTCTCGTCGTCGGGGGACTGAGCTGCCTGCTGGCCACCGGATCGATCGCCGCGTACGTTCCCGGCCTGCGCCGGTTCGCGGTCACCGAGCCGGGCCGGTGAAATGCTCCCGCCGGCCGCGACATGTAGAGGTGTCAGCCGTCGAGACAGAGGGGACGTGGGCCGTGGACCAGGACCGGACGGCTCGTTTCGAAGCGATGTACACCGCCACGTTCGCGCACATCCTCGGCTACGCCGTGCGCCGCTGTGACTGCCCCGAGGACGCGGCGGACGTGGTGGCGGAGACGTTCGCCACCGCCTGGCGCCGGATGGACGCCGTGCCGCCGGGGGAGCAGGCGCGGCTCTGGCTGTACGGGGTCGCCCGCAACGTGCTCGCCAACCACCGGCGGGGGCGGGCCCGCCGGGCCGACCTGTCGGTCGCGCTCGCCGCCCAGGTGGCCGACCTGTACGCGCCCAGCGCCGAGGACAGCGCCCAGGCCGGCACGGTCGGCCGCGCCTTCCGGGGCCTGCCCGACGACGATCGGGAGCTGTTGTCCCTGGTCGTCTGGGAGGGACTCGACCCCGGCGAGATAGCCCGGGTGCTGGGCTGCTCGCGCAACGCCGTCCGGATCCGCCTCCACCGGGCGCGCAGGCGCCTGGCCCAGCAACTCGCGGCGGCCGGGGTCGCCGCGGGCCCGCTCGCGACACCGAGGAG
>DASQDS010000270.1:0-5541 GCA_035634075.1 Pilimelia sp.
GCCACCGACGGTGGCGACCCGGCGTAGCTCTTCGTGTTCCGGTGTCGCCGGCACCGCCACCCGGGACCAGCGCGAGCCGTCGGGCGAACTCCACATCAGCGGGTCGCGGTCCGTGCGGCCGGGCCGCAGGAGCGAACCGGACAGCAGCCACCCGCCGCCCGGCGCCGGCACGACGTCGAACGCCCAGGTCTCCCCGCGCGGATCGGTGGCCAGCCGGGGCTCGCGCTCCACGATCCGGAACGCCGCGGCGTCCGGCGACACCCACACCGCGGCGCCGCTCATCCGGTTGCCGCCGATCAGCCAGCCGGCCGGGCCGCCGGTGATGCGGAAGACGTTCACCGCCTGCGGGCCGCCGAAGAGCTCGAAATGGGCGCGGACCTCAACCAGCGCGCCGTCGGGCCGCTGCCGCCACGAGCTGACCCGGGGGTTGCCGTGCGCGCCGCCACTCTTCGCGCCCAGCGGCGTCAGGCGGCCGTCCCGGCAGCCGGCCGCGTAGAGGATGTTGCGCTCGCCGTAGTAGGTGCTGGGCAGCGTGGGCAGGGACGTCCACGTGCGGGCGTCGGCGCTCGCCCAGGCGGCCGGCCGGGTCCCGTCGGCGCCGGCGACGCCGCCCACGGCGTACCACCGCCCGCCGCAGGCGACCAGGTCGCGCAGGACGAGCCGGCCCGCCGGCCCGGCCGGCGCGGGCAGCGCCACCGCCGACCAGGCGGGGCGGACGGGCGACGGAGGCGCGGGTTCGCCGTCCGGCGTCGCGCGGGTGCACGCGCCGGCCAGCAGGACCAGGCCGGCGGAGACCATCCCGGCGGGACGCCGCCACTTCAGCACGCGGCCGAGTCTAGGCCCGTGGCGGGCGTCCGCCCAGGCCGTCAGGCGTCGCCGGGGGCCGCGCCGGGGGTCTCGGCGATGATCCGGTCCGCCACGTCCCGCATGGTCATCCGGTGATCCATCGCCGTCCGCTGGATCCACTTGAAGGCCTGCGGCTCGGTCATGCCGTAGGTGGTCATGAGTGCGCCCTTGGCGCGTTCGACGGCCTTGCGCGTCTCCAGCCGGTCGGTGAGGCCGGCGACCTCGTCCTCCAGGGACGAGATCTCCGCGAACCGGGACAGCGAAATCTCGATCGCCGGCACCAGGTCGCTCTTCTGGAAGGGCTTGACCAGGTACGCCATCGCGCCGGCCGCCCGCGCACGCTCGACGAGGTCCCGCTGGCTGAACGCCGTCAGAATCACCACCGGGGCGAGCCGGGCCCCGGCGATCCGCTCGGCGGCGGCCAGGCCGTCCATGATGGGCATCTTGATGTCCAGGATGACGAGGTCGGGCTTGAGCTGCTCGGCGAGGCGCACCGCGGTCTCCCCGTCCCCCGCCTCGCCGACGACGTCGGAGCCCTCCTCGACGAGCATCTCGGCCAGGTCGAGCCGGATCAGGGCCTCGTCCTCGGCGATCAGCACCCGCCTGCGCTCGGTGCCCGCCTGCGTGTCGGCCACGAACCCCCACCTCTCGACCCCGACACCCCCCTCCTGGGGTGCCGCAGTCCACAGCGTAGTGGGTACGCTAGATCGGCCCGGCGCCCCTGTAGACCAACGGCAGAGTCGATGGACTCAAAATCCATACAGTGTGGGTTCGAATCCCACCGGGGGCACATAGACGATGCCAATCGGGCGAAGCACCGGTCGGCCGGCAGACCGGCCCGGTCCGGGTCATTCCGTCGGGGGGTCGTCCCGGAGCACCACGGGCGGCCCGAAGCGGACCGGTACCCCGGGCGAGTACAGGACGCTGGCCGGCGGGCCTTCGGGGCGCGGGAGGCCGGCCGCGGGCACCAGTTCGTCGTCGAGGTGCCGCAGGTCCGCCCGGTGCAGCGGCCACTGCGGATGGACGTTGGGCAGGTAGATCGTGCGTCCGTGCGCGCGCACGTGCAGCCCCCAGCGGGCGGTGACGAAGTGCTCGAGCGCGCTCGGTTCGCCGATCGGCGCGCCGACCCGCACGACCATGTGGTTCCGGGCGCCCGGCCGGTCCGGCCACCGACGCCGGCTGGCGTAGCGGCGCGTGTCCCCCCGGCGCTCCAGCCGCATCGCGGACCACTGGTACGGCAGCCGCAGCCCGAGGCGGGCGGTCAGCACGGCCACCAGCCGGGACGCGTCGAGCGACAGAAAGACGACGCCGCGGCGGCCGGCGCCGTCGACGGAATACAGCCGCACGTTGGTCTCGCAGAACGTGCCGAGGTACGGCAGGCCGGGCCCGGCGAACAGGCCCAGGCCGGTCATCCGGAAGCCGATCAGGCCGACGTAGGTGACGCCGTCGAGCGTGTCCGGCCGGGTGCCCTCGGGCAGGAACGGCCGCACCGCCGCGGGGTCCGCCGGCCAGTGCAGGAAGGTGAGGTCCCGCCAGGCCTGGACCAGCAGCGAGCGCCGCACGGGGCGCACCGGCCGGGGAGTGACCGGCTCCACCGCCCGGCCGGAGGCCGGCTGGCCGTCGTGACCCATGGGCCCATCGTGGCAGGCCGGGCGGGCCAGCGCCCGTACCGGAGCCACCCCGGCTTCGGTAGGCTCCCCCCGGGCCGCGCTCGGCAGCGCGTCCCCCCAGACGTCGGAGAGGGTGCGCCGGGAGCGCTCCGCCGCACGAGGTGTACGGGCTCCCCGGGCATACGCCCTGCTGACCGGTCGGATGTCTCGCAGCAGCCCTTGACTTCCATCTATGTTCGCGCTCACAATCTGCCCAACTGGAACACAGCATCCCTCGGGCGCGAATCCGCCCCCGAGGACCGCGATCCCCCTGCGACAGGGATCGGCGTGGGGCCGGCCCAGACCGGCGCCACGAGGCACGAGCCCGCCCCCAGCACCACGTGCCGCCGCCCGTCGCGGGGACGAGGCTCCGCCGGCGTGCGCCGGCGGGTACGGGAAGGACGACCATTCATGGCTCCCACGTTGGCGCGGCGCCCGCGCCGGGCACCGGTGCTCCTGGCCGCCGGTGTCGCTATCGCCGCCACCGCCGCAATCACCGCCGTGGTCCTGCCGGCGGAAGCGGCCGTCATCAACACCGGCGCGTCCTACCAGCTGATCAACCGCAATAGCGGCAAGGCCCTCGCCGTCGCCGGCGGCGCCACCGCCGACGGCGCGAACGTGGTGCAGCTGACCGCCAACGCCGGCGTCACCAGCCAGCAGTGGCAGTTCGTCGACTCCGGCGGCGGCTACTACCGGCTGCGGGCCCGGCACTCCGGCAAGGCCCTGGACGTGTACAACCACTCGACGGCCGACGGCGGCAACGTGGTGCAGTGGGCGGACCTCAACGGCCTCAACCAGCAGTGGTCGGTGGTGGACACCACCGGCGGCTTCGTGAAGCTGCTGAACCGGCGCAGCGCGAAGGCGCTGGAGGTCGCCAGCGCCACCACCGCGGACGGCGGCAACGTCCAGCAGTGGGCGGACAACGGCCACGCCACGCAGCAGTGGCAGCTCGTGCAGGTCGGCGGCGGCACGCCGAACCCAGGCACCACCACCGCCCCGCCGCCCGGGACCCCGAGCGGGCCGACGAACCCGCCCGCCTCGTACCCGGGCCCCGGTGTGATCACCGGTGACACCGGTGTACACGACCCCGAGGTGACCAAGACGCCGAGCGGCGGGTACATCCTCGCCGCGACCGGCAACGGCATCCAGCTGAAGACGTCGTCGGACCGGACCGCCTGGCGCAACGCCGGCTCCGCCTTCTCCGGCGCGGTTACCTGGGCCCACCCGTACACGAACAACAGCAACCACCTGTGGGCGCCGGACATCGCGTACGTCAACGGGCAGTACTACATGTACTACTCGGCGTCCACCTTCGGGTCGAACCGCTCGGCGATCTTCCTGGCGACGAGCAGCAGCGGCGCGGCCGGCTCGTGGACCAACCGGGGCGTGGTCATCTCCAGCTCCTCGTCGAACAACTACAACGCGATCGACCCGAACCTGGTCATCGACGCCTCCGGTCAGTGGTGGCTGAGCTTCGGCTCGTTCTGGAGCGGCCTGAAGCTGATCCGGCTCAACTCGTCGAACGGCCTGCGTAGCGGCTCGGACCTGATCTCGCTGGCTAGCTTCGGCAACGGCATCGAGGCGCCGACGATCGTCCGTCGGGGCAACTTCTACTACCTGTTCGTGTCGTTCGACCGGTGCTGCCAGGGCACCTCGAGCACGTACCGGATCATGGTCGGGCGGTCCTCGTCGGTCACCGGTCCGTACGTCGACCGCGCCGGCCGGGCCATGACCTCCGGCGGTGGGACGCAGATCCTCGCCCGCCACGGCAGCATCGTCGGCCCCGGTCACCAGGCCGTCCTGGAGGACACCGACGGGTACGTGCTCTTCTACCACTACTACCTCAGCAGTGGCTCGCGGTTGGGCATCAACCTGCTGGGTTGGGACAACGCGGGTTGGCCCTTCGTCTACTGAGGTAGTCGTCGCGGCCCGCAGCCGCCACCGCCGGTCTGTCCCGGCGGTGGCGGCTGCACTTGTCTCGGGCATAGATTCCTCACGTTCGTGCACGACCGTCCGACGGGAGGATCGGGCGGCCGGCCGGGCCGCGAGGGAGGATCGGTGCGGCGCATCACGGCAGGCGGGCGTGGGCCCTCCGGCGGAGCCACCGCGGCACGGTGGCCGCTGTCCGGGCTGCTCGGCGTCGGCTACGTGCTGGCCATGGCGCTTGTCATCACCCAGATGATCACCGGAGCGACCCGCGTCGACAGCGCCGCCGGACCCGCGATGGGCCTCTTCACCATCGCCGCGGCCGGCCTCGCCGCGCGGGCCGGCGGCCACCGCCGCCTGGACCGGCGGTCGCGCCGCGCCTGGCGGCTGATCTCCGCCGCCTTCGTGGTGCTCCTGGCCTCCTACGTGGCCTTCGGGATCACCACCAACGCGGGTGACCCGCTCGCCTTTCCCACCGTGGGCGACGCCATCCGCCTCCTGACCGTCCCGATCCTGCTCACCGGCCTCCTCACGCTGCCCCGGCGGACGCCCGGTGTGGGCGCCGGCAACGCGAAGGTCGCGTTGGACATCGGCATGGTCGTCGCCGGCGGCGCGATGCTGCTGTGGTTCCTCGTGGTGGGCCCGGTGCTCACCGCGGGCAGCCAGCCACTGGACGTGCTCTTCTTCGCCACGGCGTACCCGGTCTCCGACCTCGCCCTGGTGGCGGGCGCGATGCTCGTGACCATGCGCACGACCGTGTCCTCCTCCCGGCGCCCCGCGCTGCTGCTGGCCGCGGCGCTGCTCGTCATGGTCGTCGGCGACGTCTACCTGAGCTGGTTGCGGGCGCATGCGCAGGGCACGGACTACGCCGGCTGGCAGTTCCTGTGCTGGGTGACCGCCACGTTCCTGATGGCCCTCGCCGCGAGCGAGAAGTGCCGCCACGTGCGGTTCCACGACGACGAGGACGGCCTCGAGCGGACCGTCCGCCCGGTGCCCTACCTGCCGTACG
Organism: Pilimelia sp.; assembly: GCA_035634075.1. Taxonomy (GTDB): domain Bacteria; phylum Actinomycetota; class Actinomycetes; order Mycobacteriales; family Micromonosporaceae; genus DASQDS01. The sequence goes on from DASQDS010000270.1 coordinate 5,431, forward strand.
CCGCCGTCGTGCTCGGTTACGGCCTGCTGCTGGCCGTCGCCCTGCGGCTGCCGATGTACCCGTACGGCGGGCTGGCGATCGGCGCCGTCACCACCACCGCGCTGGTGGTGG
>DASQDS010000271.1:0-2385 GCA_035634075.1 Pilimelia sp.
GATACTGCGGCCCCGGAGCAGTCCTTGAGCAGCGCCGCGAACGGTCGGCAGCCTGGCGACCATGCCGGGTGCACGTGCTGGAGAACGGTGAGCGTGGTGGTGGGTCGGCCGGTGGTCCGGAGGGTCCGCAGGACCGCACCTGCCCAGGCCAGGCACGAGCCCGAACGACGACGGAGGACACCGACCGCGGACCGATGGTGCCCGGATGGTCACCTGCTGGGCGCACTACCGGTCAGGGGCGGACCACACCCCCGTCCCTAGACTGATCGCGACAGGGCGGGTGCGCGGTGCGGGTCCGGCAGATCCCGGGGAGGTACGCGGTGACGTCGAGCGCGTCGCCGCCGCTGCAGCGCGTCGGCGGACCCGTGCTGTTCGTCCTGCTCTGGAGCACCGGCTTCGTCGGCGCCAAGTACGGGCTGCCGTACGCCCCGCCGTTCACCTTCCTCGCCGCCCGCCTGGCCGTCGCGGCGGCGTTGCTCGCGGCGCTCGCCGCCGCGCTCCGCTCGGCCCGGATGACCTCGCCGACGCAGTTCGGGAGCGCCTCGGTCGCCGGCCTCCTGCTGCACGCCGGCTATCTGGGCGGTGTCTTCTACGGCATCTCCCTCGGGGTGCCGGCCGGCGTATCGGCGGTGATCGTCAGCCTGCAACCGGTGCTCACCGCCGTCCTCGCCGCGCGGGTGCTCCGCGAGCGACCCACGCCACGCCAATGGCTCGGGCTGGTCCTCGGGGTCGCCGGCGTCGCGCTGGTCGTCGGTCCCGGCATCCTCGACTCCGGCTCCGCTGAACCGTTCCCGGTCGCCGGTCTCGTGGCGTGTCTGCTGGCGCTCCTCTCGGGCACGCTCGGCACGGTCTACCAGAAGCGGCACGGCGACGGCATCCCACTGGTCTCGGGCACGGCAGTGCAGTACGCGGCCGCCGCCCTGCTGCTGTTCGCGATCGCGGCCGCGACGGAGGACTCGTCGATCCGTTGGACCGGGGAGTTCGTCGCCGCCTTCGTCTGGCTCGTGCTGTTCCTGTCGATCGGCGCCGTCCTGCTGCTGCTCTTGCTGCTGCGCCGGGGCTCCGCCGCGGGCGTATCCAGCCTCTACTACCTCGTCCCGCCTGCCACCGCCGTCGAGGCGTACTTCCTCTTCGGCGAGCAGGTCAGCGGGCTCTCCCTGATCGGCATCGGGGTCACCGTGCTCGGCGTCGCACTGGTGGTCGTGCCACCGCGCAAGCGGTGACGGCGCCTCGCATCTCGGCACCGCTCTCCCCTCTGGATGCGGATGGCGGCGGTCATGGGCAACGGCGAGGTCCACGCCGAAGCCGAGGCGCGCTGTTCCCGCGGCCCGCCACGCGCGAGTTCGCCGCGGACCCGTGTCGCGTCGGCAAGCCGTTGCGCTGCGCCCGGCCGTACCGGGCGATGCGCTCGGCCGCCCCGCTCTGAGGACTCACGCGCGCCGGATCGTCGGTGGTTGGCCGGTGCTGCCTCGGTTCACCCCCACGAGCCCCCGTGCCCGCGGTTCACCGCCGTAGGCGCCGTGCATGCGCGGCCCGGCGGCGCGCAGGCCACCATCGACGGTGATCTCCTCGCCCGTCACGAACCGGGCCGCGTCGCCGGCCAGGAAGGCGATGACCTCGGCGACGTCCTCGGGGGTGCCCAGGTCCGGCCACGGCTGCGCCTCTCGCATCACCGTCCGCGCCGTCTCCAGGTCGGGACCGATCAACGGCGTGACGATCAGTCCCGGGCAGACGGTGTTCACCCGGATCCGGTCGCTGGCCAGCTCGGCCGCAGCGACCCGGCCGAGGTTGAGCACTGCGGCCTTGGCCGCTGAATACGCCTGCGGGCCGGCTCCCCCGCTGAACGCGGCCACCGAGGCCGTGTTGACGATCGACCCGCCCCGCCCGGCGGCCTGCATGGCCCGGGCTCCGTGCTTGATGCCGAGGAACACGCTGCGCACCAGCACGGCGAACGTGTAGTCCCAGTCCCCGACGGTGATGTCGGTGAGGGCGCCGAAGGCACCGCCCACGCCGGCGTTGTTCACCACACAGTCGATGCGACCGAACGCCGCCACACAGGCCCCCACCGCTCCGGCGACATCGGCCTCCTCGGACACGTCCGCCCGGACGAACCGCACCGCTGCGCCGAACTCCGCCGCCGCCCGCTCGCCGTTCTCCGCGTTGAGATCGGCCACGACCACCTGCCAACCCTCGGCGAGCAGCCGCGCGACGGTCGCGCGGCCGATCCCGCTGGCGCCGCCGGTGACCAGAGCGGCTCGGGCGGCGGCGGTCATGGGTGGGCGGGCCGTCCTGGTCCCGATCGATCGGGCTGGCCGATGGGCATGAGGTTCCTCCTGCAGCCGACGCCGGCCGGACGACCGTACCGACGTGCCCGGTCACGTCATC
>DASQDS010000272.1:0-20825 GCA_035634075.1 Pilimelia sp.
TACGCCGGTGCCGCCGACCCCGGTCACCCCGTCGCCGGCCCCGCCGTCGCCCACTACCGCACCGGACCCCACCCCCACCGCCGGGCTGGCCGTGCTCTCCGCCACCGAGACGACCGCCACGTCCGCGCGCCTGCGCTGGCCCGCCGCACGGACCGGCACCCGGTACGGCGTGGTGCTGAACAGCCGCACCCTCGGCTGGACCACGGCCACCGGCAGCCGCCTCACCGGCCTGCGCGCCGACACCGAGTACCGGGTCCAGGTCGTGCTCCGCAGCGCGGGCGCGACCACCCCGTACACCGGCGTCCTGACCCTGCGCACGCCGTCGGCGGCACCGCCCGCGGCGGGCGCCTGGTTCCGGCTCGGCAATGCACTGACCGGGGAGGTGGCCGACCTGTACGCCGGGCGCGCAGCCGACCGCACCCCGGTGGTGCTCCGGCGCGGCGCCGGGGCCACCAGCGAGCAGTGGCGCCTGGAACCTGCGGCCGGCGGCACCTTCCTGCTGCGGTCGCGGGCGAGCGGCAAGTGCGTGACGCCGCTCGGCGGTACGGCCGCCACCGGCGCGCCACTGGTCCAGGCGGTCTGCGCGCCGGCCGCCGCCGGCCAGCGGTGGCGCCTCACCGCCGGTGCCCGCGGGATCACGCTGACCGCCGCGGGTACGGACCTGGTCGTCGGTCTCGGGGGGAGCCGCTTCGGCGGTGCGGGCCGCCTGCTGGTGCTCCAGCGCCCCGCCGGCGGCGCGGCGCAGGCGTGGGCGGCCGGACCGGTGGACTGAGTCGTCAGACAATGATCCTTATCTCTGCCTTAGATGCCTTGGGCAGCGCCGCAACCCTCCATAGCCTCGGACGGTGCGCTCGACCCGAACATCCGTTCTGGCTCGCCCGGCCCGGCGGGTCGCGGCCGTGGTCGCGGTGGCCGTCGCCGCGACGATCGCGACCGTGCCGGCCGCGCTCGGCGAGGAGGTACGGCGCGACGAGCCGGCCCGCGGCCTGGTCTACCGCGGGCTGAGCGCGGCCGGCGCGGGCACGCCGTGCGCCGGCGGCTTCGAGGTGGTCGGGACCGGTCACTGCTCGCACGGCCCGGACGCGCCGCCGCCCGGCCTGGACGTGACCCGTGCCGTCGCCCCGGTGGCCGGCACCACGGCGGACGTCGGCCCGCACGGCGTGGTCTGCGAGGGTGACGGCCAGGCCGGCAGGCGCGTCCAGGTGCTCTACGGGTACCCGGCCGGCCAGTCCAGCCGGTTCGCCACCTACCTGACCTCGTTCCGCACCTGGGCGGCCGGCGTGGACGCGATCTACGAAGCGAGCGCCCAGCAGACCGGCGGCTCGCGGCACGTGCGGTTCGTCACCACCGCGGACTGCCGGGTGGACGTGCGGGAGGTGCAGTTCAGCGGCAACACCCTCGACGACTTCAACACCATGATGCTCGAGTTGGCGCGGCTCGGTTACGACCGCACGGACCGCAAGTACATGGTCTTCAGCGACGTGACCAAGTACTGCGGCATCGGGTCGTTCGCCGGGGACGAGACGCGCGGGGCGCGCAACGCGAGCAACGGCGGTCCGTCGTACGGGCGAACCGACGCCGGGTGCTGGGGCGCCTCGATCGCCGCCCACGAGCTGGGCCACAACCTCGGCGCGGTCAACGGCGGCGCGCCGAACTCCAGTGGGGCCGCGCACTGCGTCGACGAGTTCGACGTCATGTGCTACCAGGACAGGCCGGAGACCGTCGTCCGGACGGTCTGCACCGACGCGGCGCAGGACCAGCGCCTCGACTGCAACCACGACGACTACTTCCACACCGCGCCGAGCCCGGGCAGCTACCTGGCGACCCGGTGGAACATGGCGGACAGTCAGTACCTGATCGGCGCTCCCGCCTCCTGACACCGCCCGGTGGAACGATGGCCGTGGGCGGCCGGTCCCGGTGCCGCCGGCGAAGGAGGAGCAGTGAAACTCGGCCTGCACGTCCCCCGCTTCACCTGGCCCGGTGGGGCGCCGCGAATCCGCGAGCACCTCGCCGCCATCTGCCGCGCCGCGGACGAGATTGGGTCGTGCCGGTTCGCGTTCGGTGAGCGCGGGGAGCGGGTCGGCGAGACGATCGAGGAGCTGCGCCGATTCGCCGGGCTGGGCTTCACCGTGGAGATCATGCCGGCGGTGGCGGACCTGTGAGCCGCGACTGGGCCGACTGGCACGACGCGTACGACGACCCGGGCTCCTGCCTGGCCCGCCGGCTGGCCGCCGTCCGGGAGCACGTGGCGACGGCCCTGGCCGCCGCCCCGCCGGGCCCGGTCCGGGTCGTCAGCATGTGCGCCGGGCAGGGGCGCGACCTGCTGGGCGTGCTGCCCGGGCACCCGCGTCGCGCGGACGTGACGGCCCGGTTGGTCGAGCTGGATCCGGCGAACGTGGCGGCTGCCCGGGCGGCGGCGACCGCGGCCGGCCTGACCGGCGTGGCGGTCGTCGAGGGCGACGCCGCGCTGACCGACGCGTACGCGGGCGCGGTGCCGGCCGACCTCGTGCTGGTCTGCGGCGTCTTCGGCAACGTCAGCGACGCCGACGTGCACCGGATCATCGACGCGCTCCCGGCCTTCGCCGCGCCGGGGGCCACCGTGGTGTGGACCCGGCACCGCGAGGAACCCGATCTGGTGCCCGCGATCAACGACTGGTTCGCCGCGGCGGGCTTCGAGCTGGCCTGGCTCTCCGCGCGCGACGCGGGCTACGGGGTCGGGGTGCACCGCTTCGCGGGCGAGCACCTGCCGTTGCCGCCCGGGGCGGTCCTGTTCACGTTCGTCGGCGAGCCTCAGCCGGAGCCGTGATCGACCGCAACCCTCCCGCCGGCGGGCCGCCCGTCGCGTCGACAGCGGCTAGGCCGCCGCGCGGCCCGGGCTGGTGCCCCGGAACCGGCCGCAGTTCTGCTGCCCGTGGAAGCAGCGCTTGACCAGGGCATCGAGCGTCGGCTGGTCCCACGAGTTGAGGAAGTCGGCGTGGATGGAGTACACGCTGCCGGAGGAGAGCGTGAGCGCGCCGGTCGTCGTGCCGACCTTGTAACCGATGTTCAGGCGCATCGTCGGGAGCGCGCGTGGGAAGCCCTTCGGGCAGGTGCCCCGCGAGGGGTACCGCAGGTTCGCGGCGGCGTCGCCCTGCACGGTCACGCCGTTCCAGCACGCCGGGAAGCGCATCCGCACCTGGATGTGGCCGGAGGCGCAGCGGGCCGGGACGGTCCTGCCGATCTGCGTGTTGTCCGAGCACCCCCACTCGATCTGGCCCTGCTGCTGCGCGGCGGTGGTGGCCCTCGGGTTGCCCAGGATGATCCGCATGTCGGGCGGGAACGACTCCTGCTTGTCCGGGGCCCCGGCCGAGGTCGTGTAGTAGATGATCGCGCCGGTGGGGTTGATCTTCTTGCCGTTCTGGTACACCGCCGGCGCCCAGTACGCCGCCCGGTCGTTGTTGGCGCAGGTGCTGGTCACGCCCTTGAGGCTGGCGTACGTGGACGAGGCGTTGGCGCCCACGTTGCCGAAGAAGTCGTGCAGGTGCGACGCGCCGGGTCGGCCCGGGTGGACGATGGGGTCGTCCGGCAGCGAGTGGGAGTACCCACAGTCGATCTTCCACAGGCCGGCCGCGGCCGCGGTCGCGTCCGGGGAGTTGCCGACCACGAACGACAGCCCGCTGACCGCGACGGCCAGCGCCGTCAGGCCGGCGGCAAGCATGGTCCTGGTACGCATCGAAGTCCTCCTGGTGATGGGTGGGAGCGGAGGAGCACCACAGTGGCCGGTGTGCGCTTGTCCGGCACAGGCTAGGGCGCCCGGCGCGGCCGGAGCGAGCGATCCGCGGTTTCTTAATGCGGACCACAGGTTCGGCCACCGGCCTATGATCATTTGGTGCCCAGGCCCCCGGCTGACCTCGTCGCCCCCGGCAGCGCCACGCAGGAGCTGACCCACAACGAGCTCAATGCCACGACCGGCGGCATCTGGCGGGTGGACCGCGGCGGCCGCAGCGCCATCCTGAAGATCGCGACGCCCGCGCGCGCCGGTGGGGCCGCGCACTGGGCAACCAGCGCGGACCCCGGCCACTGGAACTACTGGCAGCGGGAGGTGCTGGCGTACCGCAGCGGGTTGGCCGGCGGTGCCTTCGCCGCCGCCGGCATTCGGGCGCCGGCGCTGCTCGACGCCGTCGACCGGCCCGACGGCTCGGTGGCGCTGTGGCTGGAGGACGTCGAGGGCTCACCCGGGACGCGGTGCACGCCCGCCCAGCTCGGCGCCTTCGCGGAGCGCTTGGGCGCCGCGCACGCCGCGTGGTTGGGCGGGCAGCCGTCGTACGACTGGCTGGCACGCGACTGGCTCCGCGACTACACCACGTCGAAACCGGGCGGCGATACCGTGCACTGGGAGCAGCCCACCGCGGTGGCGGCCTGGCCGCCGGGCCTGCGGGCGGACCTGCGCCTGCTGTGGGAACGCCGGCACGAGCTGCTGGCCGCGACCGACGAGCTGCCCCGCACGTTGTGCCATCACGACGTGTGGCCGATGAACCTCGTCGTCGAACCGGCCGGGCCCGTCCTGCTGGACTGGGCCTTCGTCGGCCCGGGGCCCGTCGGGGAGGACGCGGCGAACCTCGTCCTGGACGCGTTCTTCGACGGCCTCATGGACGTCGCCCTCCTCGACGAGGTGCTGGCGGCGGTGTGCGCCGGCTACCGGCGCGGCCTGGGCGACGCCGTCGACGCGGCGACGGTACGCCGGGCGGTGCTGCTCACCGGCGCGGCGAAGTACTTCTGGCTCGCGCCCGGCATGCTGGCCCAGGCGGCCCGCAGCGGGGGCGGTGCGCACGCCTACGACCGCCGGGACCAGCTGGCCATGTTCACCGGCCGCCGCCGGCTGTTCGAACTGATCACCGGCTGGGCCCGCGAGGCACTGCCCGACCGCTGAGCCAGCCCGTGTGTCAGGCGGCGAGCCGGCGGGCCAGCTCGGGGGCGGCGTGCGCGCGCCCGAGGTACCAGCCCTGCGCGGTGTCGCAGCCCAACTCGCTGAGCAGCTCCGCCTGGACCCGGGTCTCCACGCCCTCGGCGGTCACCGTGAGGTCGATGGCGTGCGCCAACCGGATCAGCGCGTCCACGATCCGTTCGTCCACGCCGCGCGGCTCCGCCAGGCCGGCGATGAAGGGCCGCGGCAGCTTCAGCGTGTGCACGGGCAGGCTGCGCAGGTACGCCAGGTTGGAGTAGCCGGTGCCGAAGTCGTCGATGGCGACCCGGACGCCGCTGTCCGCCAGTGCGTACAGCGACTGCAGCGGCGTGCCGGACGTCGTCATCAGCGCGCTCTCGGTCAGCTCGAGCTGGAGCCGGGAGGCCGTCATGCCGGTCTCGCTCAGGGCGGTCCGCACGTCCGCCACCAGGGAGGCCTCCTGCGTCTGCGCGGCGGCGAGGTTGACGCTGACGAACAGGTCCTGGTCGGTGAAGCTGGCCGCCATCTCGCGGCAGGCCATCCGCAGCACGTGCCGGCCGAGCGGGACGATGAAGCCGGTCTCCTCGGCCAGCCCGATGAACCGGTCCGGCGGCAGGGTGCCCAACTGCGGGTGGTGCCAGCGCACCAGTGCCTCCACGCCGCGCAACGCCTGCCCGGGCAGGCCCACGATCGGCTGGTAGACCAGCGAGAATTCGCCCCGCTCGAGCGCGTCCGGCATCGCGGCGGACAGGGCGTAGCGGGCGGCTTCCGCGGCCACCGCTTCGGGGTCGTAGCGGGCCCAGCGACCCCGGCCGGCCGCCTTCGCCCGGTAGAGCGTCACGTCGGCCGCCTTCATGATGTCGGCGGCCGTGGTGCGTGCGGCCGGGCGCTCCACCACGCCGACGCTGGCGGTGATCCGCAGCCGGTGCGGGCCGACGGTGACCGGCGCCTGGACCGCCGCGAGCGCGGCCTCGGCGAGCGCGGTGAGCTGATCACCGCCGGCCGTGCGCTCGACCAGGATGACAAACTCGTCGCCGCCCATCCGGGCGGCCAGGTGCCCGCGCTGCGCCGCGCACTCGCCCAACCTGTCCGCCACGGCGATGAGTAGCTGATCGCCGATGTCGTGCCCCAGGCTGTCGTTGATCCGCTTGAAGCCGTCCAGGTCCAGGTAGCAGACGCCCACCCGGGGGCCGGGCCCGGCGTCGGCCAGCGCGGCGGTGAGCCGCTCGCCGAACAGCGTGCGGTTGGGCAGGCCGGTGAGCGGGTCGTGCAGGGCCTGGTGGCGCAGCCGGGCCTCCAGGTGGTGCCGGTCCGTCACGTCATCGATCATCGCCACCGCGAACTGGGGGGCGCCGACCTCGTCCCGGATCAGCGAGACCGTGAGGTCGGTCCACACCTCCGCCCCGTCCTTGCGGTAATACGCCTTCTCCATCCGCAGGTGGTCGAACTCGCCGCCGAACTGGCGGGCGTAGTTCTGCCACATCTCCGGCGGGTCGCTGGGATGGGTCAGCTCCGACACGCGCAGCCCGCGCAGCTCCTCGGGCGGGTAGCCGAGCAGGTCCACCAGCGACTGGTTGATCTGCAGGATGCGCCCGTGGACGTCGGAGATGCCGATGCCGATCGCGGCCCCGGCGAAGATCGCGCGGAACCGTTCCTCGCTCTGCCGGGCCGAGCGTTCCGCCGCCGCCTGGGCGGTGATGATGGCCCGGGCCAGCTGCTCCTGCTCGTGCATCGTCAGGTCGCGCAGGGCGCGGGCGTAGCCGTGCGCGATGGCCCCGAGCACCGCCGCGCGGGTCTCGTCCGCCGGCAGGTGGCGGGCGAGGACGGTCAGCGTCGCCTCGATGCCGGCGGCGTCGGTGATGTGGGCGCCGACCAGCGCCGCGCCGGCCGCCCGGGCGGGCTCGAGGTCGTGCGGCTCAGCCGCCACCCCGGCGGCGATCGCGGCCGCGTGGTCGCGCAGCTGGCCCTCCAGCTGGGCGCGCGGCACCTGCAGGTGGGCCACCCCGGCCAGGGCGCGCACCCAGTCCCGGGCGACCGCTGCCGGCCAGCGGTCGCCGCACTGGGCCGGGGCAACCATGGCGCGCCTCCCCGCTCAACCCTTGCGCCCGACGCCCGCGTACGCCGAGATGCGCTCGGGGTTCGCAACGTGCTCGCCGGGGTCGGGGCGCCAGAGGGGGATGTAGACCAGGCCGGGCTCGACGAGCTGGAGCCCGTCGAAGTACGACAGCACCTCGGCGTGCGGCCGGGGGAACAGCTCCGTGGCCGTGCGGGCGGCCAGGCCCTGCGCCTCGAGCACCTCCGGCGGCTGGCCGTCGAACGTGGTGTGGGACAGCAGCAGGTAACTGCCCGCCGGCAGAGCTCCCACCAGCTTGCGGACCAGGCCGGCGGGGTCGTCGGCGTCGGCGATGAAGTGCACCACCCCGGCCAGCAGCACGGCCACCGGGCGGTCGAGGTCGATGAGGCCCGACTCGCGGGCCTGGTGCAGGATCCGGTCCGGCTCGCGCAGGTCGGCGCCGATCACGCCGGCCCGGTCGTTGTCGGCGAGGATTGCCTCGCTGTGCGCGACGGCGACCGGGTCCACGTCGACGTAGACGACGGTGGCGTCCGGGGCGGCCTCCTGGGCCACCTCGTGCACGTTGCCGACGGTCGGCACGCCCGAGCCGATGTCGAGGAACTGGCGCACGCCCGCCGCCGCCAGGAAGCGCACGCCGCGGCGGAGGAAGACGCGGTTGGACCGCATCGTCTCGGCGACGTCCGGGGACGTGCGGATCAGCTCGTCGCCGAGCGCGCGGTCGACGGCGAAGTTGTGCGCCCCGCCCAGGATGTAGTCGTAGACGCGGGCCGCGCTCGGTCGGTTGACGTCGATGCCTTCCGGGGCCCAGGTGGGCAGGTCCATGGGTGCTCACCCCGTTGTGTGCAGGGTCGGTTGACGGTGCACCGAGATCAGTGCGCGTTCAACCTACCCCCCGCATGTCCACAATGGGAGACGCGGAAGTTCCACCTTCGTCTCGCCAACCGGCCGGTTCGGTCATCCCTTCAGCGGTCCAGCGCGCGGTCCAGGTTGACCGCCGCACTGATCAGCGCCAGGTGCGTGAAGGCCTGCGGGAAGTTGCCGAGGGCCTCCCCGGACGGGCCGATCTCCTCGGCGTACAGGCCGACGTGGTTGGCGTACGTCAGCATCTTCTCGAACATCATCCGCGCCTCCCGGACCCGGCCGGCGCGGGTGAGCGCCTCCACGTACCAGAACGAGCACAGGTTGAACGTGCCCTCCTGCCCGGAAAGCCCGTCGTGCCCGGTCGGGGCGTACCGGTGCACCAGGCTGTCCGACGCCAGCTCCCGGCTGATCCGGTCCAGCGTGGACAGAAATCGCGGATCGGTCGGCCCGGAGAACTTCACCAGGGGCATGACCAGCAGGGACGCGTCCAGGAGCTGGCTGCCGGGGTGCATGACGTAGGCGCCGGCACCGGCGTCCCAGCACTCGTCCTGCACGAACCGGTACGCCGCGTTGGCGAGCTTGCGCCAGCGCTCCACGGGCGCCGGCAGCCCCCGGTCGCGGGCCAGCCGCCCCGCCCGGTCGTACGCCACCCACGTCATCAGCGCCGAGTAGGTGAACCGCTGCCGGGGGCCCCGGATCTCCCAGATCCCCTCGTCCGGCTCCTGCCAGTGCTTCTCCAGCCAGTCCAGGCGCTTCGCCAGGCCCGTCCACAGGTCGTACGAGATCGGCACCTCGCGGTTGTAGAGGTAGACCGAGTCCATCAGCTCGCCGTACACGTCGATCTGGCGCTGGCCCACGGCGTTGTTGCCGATCCGGACGGGCCGCGACCCCCGATAGCCCTCCAGGTGGTCCAGCACCGTCTCGGGCAGGTCCTCGCTGCCGTCCACCGAATACATGATCATGACGTCCCGATCCAGGGACGCCGACTCGCAGCGCTTCTGCACCCAGTCCATGAAGGCGGCGGCCTCCTCCAGGAAGCCCAACGTCATCAACGCGAAAATCGTGAACGCCGCGTCGCGCAGCCAGCTGTACCGGTAGTCCCAGTTGCGTACGCCGCCGAGCTCCTCCGGCAGCGACGTGGTCGGGGCGGCGACCAGCGCGCCGGTGGGGTGGTAGACGAGCAGTTTCAGCGCCAGGGCCGAGCGGTGGACCTGCTCGCGCCACCGGCCCTTGTAGCGGGACTGGCTCAGCCAGCGCTGCCAGAAGTCGGAGGTCCGGACGAACAACTGGTCGGTCTCGCCCCGGACCAGCGGGCGGACCTCCCCGTTCCACTCCAGTTGCAGGTCGACGGTCTCGCCCTCGTCCACCGTGAAGGTGGCGCCGACCCCGTCCTCCTCGATCTTCAGCGGCACGGTGGTCCGCAGCACGAACCGCCCGGCCGGGCTGGTGAACACGGCGCCCACGCCGCTGACCAGCTCGATCGTGTGCGGCGCCCGCCCGTAGTCGAACGCCGGGTGGCAGGCCAGCTCGAAGGTCGCCCGGCCGCGCACGGCGCTGGCCCGGCGCACCAGCAGGTCGCGCGGCGCCGCGGTCCCGCTCGTCTCGGGCACCATGAAGTCGATGACCTCGCCGACGGCCTCGGCGCCGAGGAAGCGGGTCAGCAGGATGTTGGTGTCCGGCAGGTACAGCTGCTTGGGCCGCGCCGTGGAGCGGGACGACAGCGAGAAGAAGCCGCCCCTGCGCGCGTCCAGCAGCGAGGCGAACAGTGACGGGGCGTCGAAGCGGGCGGGGCAGAACCAATCGATGGTGCCATCGGTGCCGACGAGCGCGACGGTGCGCAGGTCGCCGACGATGGCGTGCTCTTCGATCGGCAGGTACCTGCCACGGGCGGGGTGCGGGTTCGCCATCCACTCATGGTCCGCGACCACATTTCGGGTCTGTTCCGGCCCGGTTACGCCGCCGGGGCGAGGTTCGCTTATGCCGCTGGCGCGAGGTCCAACGCCTCGTCGACGATGAGGTCGAGCGGCGCCGTCCGGCCCACGCCGACCGCAGAGGCGAACGCCTGCGGGTCCAGCGCCGCGCGCAGCGCGGTCAGCGTGGCCTCGCGCCGGGTGTCCGCCTCGGGCGGTGCCGGCAGCCGGCGCCGCTCGCGCAACTCCTCCGCCGCGCCGAGCAGCGTGGCCGCGAACGGCGGGTCCGCGTCGGCCATCACGTGGGCCACGCACTCCAGCGAGACGGCCAGGTCCTCCCGGTCGCCGACCTCGAACCGCCGGCCCAGCGCCGTGGTCAGCAGCGCGAGCGCCTGGATTCGGTCGCCTTCCGCGTACGCGGCGAGGCCGAGCTGGTGCTGCGCCATCGCCTCGCCGAAGGCGTCCCCCAACGTCTGGTTGAGCGACAGGCTCTCGCCCAACGCCTCCCGGGCCTCGACGATCCGGCCCTGGGCCAGGCGGATCTGCCCGATGCACTCCAGTGCCAGCGAGATGCCCCGCGGGTTGTCCGCCGCCCGCTCCAGGGTCAGGCACTGCGCGGCGAAGCTGTCGGCGCCGTCGATGTCGCCCAGCCGCAGCGCCAGCTTGGTCAGGTTGCCCAGCGCGATCGCGGTGCCCGGGCCGTTGTCCAGCTCCCGCCAGATGGCCAGCGTCTGCTGGAAGTGCTCGGTGGCCACGTGGTAGTCGCCGCTGCCGATGGCGGCGATGCCGAGCGCGTTGTGCGCCTGCGCGCTGGCCGCCCGGTCGCCGGCCGCCTCGGCCAGCCGCAGGCTCTCCCCGGCCAGCCGGTAGCCCTTGTCGTGCTCGTCCTGGTTGGTGGCGAGCACGGCCGCCGCGTACAGGACGCCTACCCGGGCCGGGCCGGTCGCGTCCTCGCCGGCGGCCAGCACCCGGTCGAGCCACTCCCGCCCCTCGCGCAGGTGGCTGCCCGTGCGCCAGTAGCGCCACAGGCCCAGGCACACCTCGGCGGCGCTGGCCGCGTCGCCCCGGTCCAGCGCCCAGGCGATGGCCGTGCGCAGGTTCTGGTAATCCCGCTCCAGCCGCTCCGCCCAGGCGGCCTGCTCGGGCCCGGCCATGCCGGCGCCGGAACGGCCGGCGAAGTCCACAAAGTACGCCCGGTGGCGGTCGCGGACCGCGTCGGCGTCCGCGTCGGCGTCCAGGCGGGCCATCGCGTACGCCCGGATGGTCTCCAGCATGCGGTACCGGACCTCGCCGGCCTCCGTGTCGACGGCCAGGAGGCTCTTGCCGGTAAGCCGGTCCAGCCGGGTGACCAGGTCGATCCCCTCAGCCCCGTCGGCTGCCGGGCCGTCGCCGGCCGAGCCGGCGTCGGCTGCCGGGCCGGCGACCGCCGCCGCGGCGTCGACCGTCCAGCCGCCCGCGAAGGCTGACAGGGCGACGAACACCCGCTGGTCGGCGGGCTCGAGCAGCACGAAGCTCCAGTCGATGGCGCCCCGCAGCGTCTGCTGGCGGGCGGGCAGGTCGGCCGGCCCTTCGCCCAGGGCGTCCAGGTGCGCTACCAGGTGCTCGAGCAGCGCGTCGGGGCTCCACCGGTCGACCCGCGCGGCGGCGAGCTCGATCGCCAGCGGCAGGCCGTCCAGCCGCCGGCAGAGCTGCGCCACGGCGGCGAGGTTGCCGGTGGAGAGCGCGAAGTCGCCGCTCGCGGCGCTGGCCCGCTGCTCGAAGAGGGCCATCGCCGGGGAGTCGGCCAGCGCCCGCGCCACGCCGGCCGCGCCGGCGGGCAGGGCGTCGAGGTCCGGCAGCGGCAGCGGGGGTACGTGGTAGACCTGCTCACCGTAGAGCGACAGCCGCTCCCGGCTGGTCACCAGGGCGGACACGCCGGGCGCCGCGCCGAGCAGCTCGGCGACGACCGTGCCGGCCCGCAGCACCTGCTCGAAGTTGTCCAGCACCAGCAGCATCGACGCCTCGGCGAGGTGCTCCACGACGCTGTCCAGCAGCGGCTGGCCGGGGACCTCCGTGACGTGCACCGCGTGCGCGATGGCCGCGACGACCAGCGCCGGGTCGGTGGCGTCGGCGAGCGGGACGAAGACGGCGCCGTCCTCGAAGTCCTCCGCCGCGGCGGCCGCCGCGGCGAGGCTCAGGCGGGTCTTGCCGATGCCGCCGGGGCCGACGAGTGTGACGAGGCGCCCGCCGGCCAGCAGCTGGCAGACCCGCTCCCGCTCCGCGGTGCGTCCCATCAGCGGGGTCATCGGGACGGGCAGCCGGCTGCGCCGGCGCGGCCGGCCCAGCATCGCCGGGGCGAGCGTCCAGCCGCCGCCCGCGGTGGCCACGAGGCCGCCGCTGTCGCGCAACCGGGCCAGGCCGCGCGCCGCCCGGGCGGGCAGCCCGCCGCTGTCCCGCATCAGCCAGGTGACCAGCGCCCGGTTCGGCTCGCCCTGCAGCGTGTTGCGGAGCCAGATCTTGAGGGTGGCGGGGGACCAGGGCAGCAGCTCGGCGTCGCCCAGCAGGGGGAGCGGCGGTTCGCCGCCGCCGCCCGGGCGGCCGGTGTCCGCGTACGCCACGCCCAGCGCCGCGTCCGGGTGGGTCGCGCGGAGGGCGGCGACCGCTTCGGCGGTCCGGTCGGTGGCGCCCAGGTCCACGATCAGCAGCAGGCGCCGGACGTCCAGCGGGGCCGGTGGCGGTGGCGCCGGCGCCGGCGGGACGGCGAGCACGGTGAAGCCGCGCATCCGGCCGATCGAGGCGACCTCGTCCAGGAACCGGCTGTGGCCGGACCCGGGCTCGCCGCCGACCCGCAGCGCGCCCCACCCGTCGAGGTCCAGGCGGGTGAAGAACTCCTGCGTGATGGCTAGGGGCGTGTCCCGCTCCCACAGCCGGGCGGAACCGGTCTCGGGCCCGGTGGTCTCGGCGTCGTCGGCGACCGCGCCGCCCCGACCGCGCCGCTTCGCCAGGTAGTTGCGCCGGTCGGCGACCGCCAGCAGGGCGGTGGCGTCCGTGCCGTCCTCGGGGTAGGAGGCGACGCCGAGGCTGATGGACAGGTGCAGCGGCGGGTCCTCGCCGAACTCCCGGGAGCGGATCTCCTCCGTCAGCCGGAGCGCCAGGCGTACCGCGGCGGCCCGCTCCGTGCCGGGCAGCAGCAGGACGAACTCGTCGCCGCCGTACCGGAACAGCGAGTCGTAGCCCCGGATCAGCCCCTTGACCCGGTCGGCGAGCTGGCGCAGCACCTCGTCGCCGCGCAGGTGCCCGTACGCGTCGTTGACGGTCTTGAAGAAGTCGACGTCGAAGAGGAACAACGCGCAGGAACCGGCGGAGAGGCCGGCGCGCTCCAGCTCCTCGTCCAGGCGCGGCAGCAGGAGCGCACGGGAGTACGTCCCGGTCACCGGATCGGTGATCGGCTGGTCGACCGCGCGACCCCCCTGGATCATTCCCTACCCTCTAGACGTCGATGCCGGACCCACATCGGGCATACAGCCATGGGGTTCGGCCGGCCCGCGCGGCAGATGAGGATTCCGGCTGCGGCGTGACGATGTGTCACCTGCCGATCCTAGGGAGTATCGGCCGTGGTAGGGCGGGTTCCGAGCGGTTCAGCCGTCGCCGGGGGCGCCGCGCGGGCCGCCGTGCCCGGCGACTCCCGCGGCGGGGAGGTACTCGGCCACCATGGCCAGCAGCTGGGGACCGGTGAACGGTTTGGCCAGCACGGCGCTCGCCCCCACCTCGACAGCCCGCAGGTCGCCGGGGTCCACCAGGCCGGTGACCAGCACCACCGGGACGTTCGCCGACTCAGGATCCCGCCGGATCTCGTCGCAGAGCAGGAAACCGTTGATCAGCGGCATGTCCACGTCGGTCAGCACCAGGTCCGGTCGGTGTTCCCGGACCGCCCGCAGCGCCGACTCGCCGTCCGCCACCGGATGCACGCGGTGACCTGCGCGTTCCAGGACCCGGACGATGATTTCGCGTACGGGGGGCTCGTCCTCAGCGACAAGGATGAGGGTCACGGCAACCACCTCCGAGAGGTGAGGAGAAGGGGTCCGTCCGGCCAATCAAGGTACCCCGTAGCGGGTCCATCACACGGCGCGACCGGTACATCAGGGGCGGGGGTCCGGGCGCGCTCGGCTCGACACGCCGCAGGAGGGCGGAAACGCGGCACGGCACCGGCTCCGTACCCTGGCCTCGTGAGGTTGGTGTGACCGACGCGCGGACGACGGCCAGGGCCCCGGCGGTCGGGGAGTTGCTGCGCCAGTGGCGCACGCGGCGGCGGCTGACCCAGCTCGAGTTGTCGATCCGGGCCGACATCTCCGCGCGGCACCTCAGCTTCGTGGAGACCGGGCGGGCGAGCCCCAGCCGGGAGCTGCTCGCGCACCTGGCGGAGCACCTCGGCCTGCCGCTGCGGGAGCGCAACCGGCTGCTGCTGGCGGCTGGCTACGCGCCTGCATTCGGCGAAACGGCGCTGGACGCCCCGCGGATGGCGGCCGTGCGGGCGGCGGTCCGGCAGGTGCTGACCGGCCACGAGCCGTACCCCGCGGTGGTGGTGGACCGCCGTTGGCACCTCGTCGACGCCAACGCCGGCGCGGCGGTCATGATCGACCTGGTGGCGCCGCACCTGCTCGAACCGCCCGCCAACGTGCTGCGGGCCAGCCTGCACCCGGACGGGCTGGCGCCGCACATCGACAACCTCGCCGAGTGGCGCGCCCATCTGTTGGCCAGGCTGCGTGGCCAGGTGGAGGTGACCGCCGATCCGGGCCTGGCCGCGCTCTTGGCTGAGCTGCGGGGCTACCCGGGCGGGTCGGACGGCACCGGGCCGACCGTCCCAGGGCCGGCGGAGATCGCCGTCCCCCTGCGGCTGCGGTCCGCCGACGGCCCGCTGTCCTTCGTCAGTACGGTGGCGGCGTTCGGTACCCCGCTGGACATCACCGTGGCGGAGCTGACCATCGAGTCGTTCTATCCGGCCGACGCGGCGACGGCCGCTGCGCTCCGGGCCCGGACCGCTGCGCACCCGCCCGCCCCCTGACCGCCGTCAGCTCACCGCGCAGGTGGCCAACGGCCTGTCGTTGCTGCCGCTCCAGCGGGCCAGGAAGCCGACCGTGGCGGTGGCCCCGGGGGCGAGCCGGCCGTTCCAGCTGATGTTGCCGACCGTGACCTGCGGGCCGGACTGGGTGACCACGCCGTTCCAGACGTCGGTGACCACCTGGCCGTTGCCGAAGGAGAACCGGGCGGTCCAGCCCGCGATCGTGACCGCCGAGGTGTTGCGGACGGTCACCTCACCCTGGAAGCCCCCCTGCCACTGGCCGACGATCGCGTAGCTGGCGGCGCAGGGGCCGCCGAAGGTCACGATCGGGCCGGGGGTGCGGCTGGGCGACGGGGACGCGGACGGGGAGAGCGACGGCGACGGGGACGGGGACGGGGAGCGGCTCGGCGTCGGCGAGGGCCCGGGGGCGCCGCCCGACAGAACGCCGGTGAGCGCCGGGTACCACCGATCGGACATCTTCCGGTCGCCGTTCGCGTTCGGGTGGACGCCGTCGTAGGTGTCCGTCGCGGTGTTGAAGCCGGTCCACTGGTCCACCACGATGATCGGCGACAGGGTGGTGCTGCGGGCGGCGGCCCAGCCGGGGATCGCGTTGTTGAGCGCCACGACCCGCTGGCCGCAGTCGCCGCAGTTGCTCGCGGTCATCGGGATGATCTTGGCGACCAGGATGCGCATCGCCGGGTTGCTCGCCCGCATCTGGTTCACCAGCGTGCTGAAGGCGTCCAGGATCACGGCGGGGGAGCGGTTGTTCCACACGTCGTTGGTGCCGAAGTGCATCAGCACCACGTCCGGGCGGGTGGCGGCGAGCCAGCCGGGCAGGAGGTTCTGGTTGGCCACGTTGGTGGCCAGGAAGCCGCCGTGGCCCTCGTTCTCGCCGTCGTACGCCTGCCCGCAGCCCTGCGGCCCCAGCGTCCCGACGAAGTCGACCTCGGTGTAGCCGCTGCTGATCAGCCGGTTCCACAGGACCGACCGCCAGCAGCCCGGGGAGCCGGTGATGGAGTCGCCCAGCGGCATGATCCGCACCGGGGCCGCCGCGGCTGATTCGGCTGGCCGAACCGCCACCAGGGCCAGGGCCGCGGTCACCACCGCGAGCAGGACCGCGCCCACCGTACGACTTCTCATGCCAGTCCCCTCGACGACGCGGATCCGTGCATATTCAAGCACGTCACTGCGGCGCCCTCAACGGACGTGGGCTCAGTCCGCCCGTCCGACCTCCGCGGGCGTCCGTTCGACGGCGGCCGCCACCGGCGGCTCGGCCACCCGCAGCGCGCCGAGCGCCAGCCCGAGTTGGAAGCGGTTCTCCACGCCCAACTGGTCCATCAACGCGCGCAGGATGTTCGTCACCGACCGCGGGCTGATCTGCAGCTCGCGGGCGGCCGTGGCGTCGGTGTGACCCTCGGCGAGCAGGTGGATCAGCATCCGTTCGCGCGCGTTGAGTCGAAGCTGCATGTCGTCCTCCCCGGGAGTCGCGCGCCTGCGCCTGCGCCGGTCGACGAGTCCCCCGACCGGTCCCACGCCCTCGTGGGGGCTGCGGCGAGGCGATAGAACCATGGGGTCCCGAGGGCTGGCGAGGGTTGGCGCGCACCGAACCGGCTCCGTTGCGGAATCTCGCACCCGCAGTGCCGTCCGGGGCCGCCGCCGCCGCGTTCGGGTGCGGGACGGTTGCAAAACGCTGCGGGATATCAGGTATTCGGCGGCATTTGTTAGCGTTGAGGGCTCCGGGAGGAGTGACGTGATGCTGCCGCCGATACCTGCCGACGAGGCCGACCGGGTGCGGGCGCTGCGGGAACTGGACGTGCTCGACACGCCGCCCGACGAGGAGTTCGACCAGATCGTCGCGCTGGCGTCGCGCATCTGCGGCGTGCCCATGTCGCTGGTGAGCCTCATCGACACGGACCGGCAGTGGTTCAAGGCCCGGCTGGGCATCGACGTCGCGGAGACGTCGCGCGACCTGTCCTTCTGCGCGTACGCCATCCTCGGCCGGGACCTGTTGGTGGTGCCCGACGCCCGCACCGACGTCCGGTTCGCCGACAACCCGGCGGTGCGCGGCGACCCGGGGATCCGGTTCTACGCCGGCGCCCCGCTCGTCACGACCGGGGGCTTCCCGCTCGGCACGCTGTGCGTCGTGGACGCGCAGCCACGGCGGCTGACGCTGGAGCAGCTCCAGGCGCTGCGCGCACTGGCCCGCCAGGTGACCGCCCAGCTGGAGCTCCGGCACTCGGCCGCCAGCCTCAGCCGCGCCCAGGCCCGCACCCGGGAGGCCGCACAGGGCATCGACGACTTCGTCGGGTTGATCCGCGGCGAGCTGCGGGGACCACTGGCCGACGTGCGGGAGTACCTGGACCACCTCGCCGCCGGCGGCGGGCTGGACCCGGCGGTGGCGGCCCGCGCGGCGCAGGCCGCCCGCGACCACGCGGGGTCCCTGTGCCGCCTGGTGGACGACCTGCTGTGCGTCGCGGGCGGCAACACCGACTCGGAGCTGCGGATGCGGCGGGTGGACCTCAGTCAGCTCGTGCGCCGGGCGGTGGAGGCCGTGCGCCCGATCGCCCACGCCAAGAAGATCTGGATTCTCAACCAGCAGGGCCCGGACCTGCCCGTGCTGGCCGACCCCGTCCGGCTGGAGCAGGCCCTCGCGCACCTGCTGTTCGCGGCGGTGAAATACACGCCCGAGGGCGGCCGGGTCAAGGTGTCCACCGACAACGAGGCGTGCCCCGCCGTGCGGTTGGAGGACCTGGAGACGCCGGAGAGCGGCCGGCCGCACCTGTTCGAACACGTGTACCATGGCGCGCTCGCGCAGCGCCCGGACCAGGCCGGCCCCGACCACGGGCTCGCGGTGACCAAGCAGATCCTCGACGTCCACCACGCCACGCTGGCCCTGTCCGACCGCCCGGGCGACGGCACGTCGCTGCACGTCGTCTTCCCCGGATATGCGTCGGCGCGGGGTTGAGGGCGGGCCGCCGCGGCGGCGGGGGCAGGCGGTCCTGCTCGCCGCCGCCGTCGTCCTGCTGGGGCTCACGGCGTCGGGCGTCACGGTGGCGCTCCTGCAGCGGCAGCAGCAACGGCATGCCGCCGAAACCCTCGACCGCCACACCGACCTCGTGCACCGGGCGGTCGTGGGGGAGACGCGGCGGTACGAGGACGCGCTGCGGGACCTCGCCGCCGCCCTGGCGGCGCAGGAAAACCTGACGGCGGCCGACTTCGCCGCGATCACGTCGGCGGTGACCCGGGAGCGGCTGTCCGGGGCGACCGGGGTGTCCTTCGCCGTGCCCACCCAGCCCGGCCAGTTGGCCGGCGTGCAGGCCGCGTGGCGCCGACAGGGCAGCACCGGCCTGCGGTTGCGCCCCGCCGCGACCGGCCGGCCGGAACACCGGTTCGCCGTGGTCTCGCGCAGCCTCGACCCGGGCACCAGCGTGCTGGGCCGGGACCTGACCGAGTCGCAGCAGTCGGTGGAGGCGATGAACCTGGCCCGCCGCACCGGCGCCCCGGCGGCCAGCCACACCTACGTCCTGCTGCGGGACCGCACGCTGCCCGCGGAGCAGCGGCAACTCTCCTTCCAACTCGCCGCGCCGGTGCGGGTGCGCGCGGCCGGCCGGGCCTGGGACGGCTGGCTGATCATGGCGATGCGCGGGCGTGACTTCCTCGCCCAGACGCTCCGGCAGGTGGCGCTGGGGCAGGTTCGGGTGCTGCTGCTCGACGAGGACCGCGCCGGCGTGCCCAGCACCCCCGTCGCGACCTGGCCGGCCCGCGCCCCGGGCGATGCCACCGGGCGCGCGCGCGAGGTGCACGTGCCGGTGGCCCAGCGGAACTGGACGCTGCTCGTGCGTCCCACCGCAGCCCTCGGCGAGGGCGCCTTCGCCAGCGTGCCGCTCCTGGCCGGCGCGGCCGGCGTACTCGTCACCGCGCTGCTGTCCGGGCTCGTGCTGGTGCTGGGCTGGTCCCGCGAGCGGGCCCTCGGCGCGGTGGCCGAGGCGACAGCCGCCCTGCACGCGGACATCGCGCGGCGGGAGGCCGTCGAGGCGCGGCTGCGGCGGCGGGAGGCCGAGCTGCGCGGGTTCGCCGGTGTGGCGGCCCACGACCTGAAGGCGCCGCTGGCCGTCACCGGGGGGCGGCTCGAGTTGCTCGAGGACGAGCTCGGCGAGGGGTTGAGCCCGACCGCCAGCCAGGACCTGGCCCGGGCCCGTGCCGGGCTGGCCCGGATGGACCGGCTGATCAGCGACCTGTTGGCGTACGCCACCGCGGACGAGGCGGAGCCGCGCCGCGAACGGGTGGACCTGGGCGCCCTCGTCGCCGAGGTGCTGGCGGAGCGGTCGGGCGCCGCCGCCGAGCCGCCCGCCGTGACGGTCGGGGCGCTGCCGACCGTCGTCGGCGACCTCGGGATGCTCCGGCAGTTGCTCGGCAACCTGGTCGGCAACGCGCTGAAGTACGTGGCGCCCGGGCAACGGCCGGCGGTGACCGTGACCGCGGCGGCGGTGCCGGGCGGGTGGCGGGTGACGGTGGCCGACCGGGGCATCGGCATCCCCGCCGACCAGCGCGCCATCGTCTTCGACGCCTTCCAGCGTGCCGACGGCGCGCGGAACTACCCGGGAACGGGGCTGGGCCTGGCGATCTGCCACCGGATCGTGGAGCGGCACGGCGGCGCCATCGGCGTGGTCGAGAATCCCGGCGGCGGCAGCGTCTTCTGGTTCACCCTGCCGGCCGATCCGGTGGCCGGACCACCGGCCGATCCGCGGCCGGCCGACGCACGGGCCGCGGAGCCCGCCAGGGCCAGAAATGGTACGTACGCAGGCGCTGGATAGATCAATCTCCGAGTGTGACATTGAGCACATTCGATTTTTGAACCGTTCCCGCCGCCCGGTGCGTACTTCGCTCCTGAGTAGCGGTGCGCCCCCGCGCCGCCAAGAGAGGAGACCCCCGGATGGACCACAGGCGGGTAATCGCCTCAGTGGTGGCTGTCGCGGCGGTCGGTACGGCCACCGCCGTCACGTTGCCGGCCATCGCGTCCAGCCAGCCCCAGCCCGACCCATCCGCCCGCGCCGACTCCGTTCTCGTCTCCGCCCTCCGCCGCGACCTCAACCTGTCCGACGAGCAGGCCCGGGCCAGGCTGCGCACCGAGCGCTGGGCGTCCCCGACGGGCGAGCGGCTGCGCCGCCAGCTCGGCGCCCGGTACGCCGGCGCGTGGCTGAGCGCGACCGGCGACCGCCTCACGGTGGCCGTGACGGACCCCCGGCTGGCCGACCCGGTCCGGGCGGCCGGTGCGGAGCCGAAGATCGTGACGCGCAGCGCGGGCGATTTGGACACCCTCAAGGGCGACCTGGACCGGCGAGCCGGGACCGTGGGCGACGACGTGCCCGGCTGGTACGTCGACGTGGCCACCAACAGCGTGGTCGTTCTCGCCAAGCCGCGCGCCCGGGCGGCGGCCGCCCGGTGGGCCGCGGCCGGCGGCGCGCCCGCGGACGCGGTGCGCGTGGTGGAGTCGGCCGAGAACCCCCGCCCGCTGTTCGACGTGCGCGGCGGTGACGCCTTCTTCGCCGGCAGGGGCCGTTGCTCCATCGGCTTCTCGGTGGTCGGCGGATTCGTGACGGCCGGCCACTGCGGTCCGGTCGGCACCCAGGCGGCGGGCTTCAACCGGGCGGCGCAGGGCCAGGTCGCGGCGAGCGTGTTCCCGGGCGCCGGGGACTTCGGCTTCGTCCGCGTCAACGCCGACTGGACGCCGCGGAGCGTGGTGAACACGTCCACCGGCGGCGAGGTGCCGGTGGCCGGTTCGGCCGAGGCGCCCGTCGGCGCGTCGATCTGCCGGACCGGGTCCACGACGGGCACCCGGTGCGGCGTCATCGCGGCCAAGAACGCGACGGTGAACTACGCCGAGGGCGCGGTCAGCGGCCTGACCAGGACAGACGTCTGCGCCGAGCCGGGCGACTCCGGCGGCTCCTGGCTCTCCGGCGACCAGGCGCAGGGGGTGACCTCCGGCGGCTCGGGCGACTGCACGAGCGGCGGGGTGACGTT
>DASQDS010000273.1:0-8379 GCA_035634075.1 Pilimelia sp.
GCCGCAGGGCCGCGGTGCCGTCCTCGGGGATGAGGTACGCGGCGGGCCCGCCGTCGGCGGCGCGGACCTTCACCGCGCGCAGCTCCTCCAGGTCGCGGGACAGCGTCGCCTGGGTGACCTGCATGCCGTCGGCCGCGAGCAGGTCGGCCAGCTCGGTCTGGGACCGCACGGGCCGGTCCCGGATCAGCTCGCCGATCCGCTCGTGCCGGGCCGCCCGGGTCGTCGGCGCCCCGCCGGGCGCGCCCACGCGGGTCGCCGGCTCGGCGCGGGTCGCCGGCTCGGCGGCGCCGGTCATTGCGACCGCTCCAGGAGCCAGGCCAGCAGCGCCTTCTGGGCGTGCAGGCGGTTCTCGGCCTCGTCCCACGCGGCGCTGGCGGGTCCGTCGAGCACGTCGTCGGTGATCTCCTCGCCGCGGTGGGCGGGCAGGCAGTGCAGCACGACCACGTCGGTCGCGGCGGCGGCGAGCAGGTCCTTGTTCACCTGGTACGGCCAGAAGGGGGCGTGCCGGTCCCGGCCGTCGGCCTCCTGCCCCATCGACGTCCAGGTGTCGGTGGCCACCACGTCGGCGGCGTCCACCGCCTCCCGGGCGTCGCGCAGCACCTCCACCGAGCCGCCGGTCCACGCGGCGATCTCGGCCGCCCGGGAGACCAGGCCCGGGTCCGGGTCGTACCCCGGCGGCCCGGCGACCCGGACGTGCATCCCGGCGGTCGCCCCGGCCAGCAGGTAGGAGTGCGCCATGTTGAAGCTGGCGTCGCCGACGTAGGCCAGCGTGCGGCCGGCCGTGCCGCCGCAGCGCTCCCGGACGGTCAGCAGGTCGGCGAGCAGCTGGCACGGGTGGAACCCGTCGGTGAGGGCGTTGACCACCGGTACGCTGGCGCCGGCGGCCACCTCGGCCAGCCGGTCGTCGCCGTAGGTGCGCAGCACGATCGCGGCCACGTAGCGGGACAGTACCCGCCCGGCGTCGGCGAGGGTCTCGCCCCGGCCGAAGTGGGTGGCCTGCGTGTCGACGATGATCGGGTTGCCGCCCAGCTCCGCGATCCCGGCCTCGAACGACAGCCGGGTCCGCAGGCTCGGCTTGTCGAACAGCACCGCCACCGAGCGGGGCCCGGCCAGCGGCTTGTGCGCGTACCGGTCGGCCTTCATCGTCACCGCGAGGTCCAGCACCTCGGCCTGCTCGGCCGGGCTCAGGTCGTCGTCGCGCAGGAAGTGCCGGATCATGACGGCCCCCCGGCCGGCGCGGCCCCGTCGAGGGCGGCGGGCAGCGCGGCCAGGAAGGCGTCCACCTGCTCGGCGCTGAGAATCAGGGGCGGCGCCAGGCGTACGACATCGGGCTGGCACGGGTTGACCAGGAAGCCGGCCTCCCGCAGCAGGCCCGCGGCGGCGGCCGCGGCCGGGGCGGTGAGCACGACGCCCAGCAGCAGGCCGGCGCCGCGCACCGAGCCGACCAGCGGGTGGCCCAGCCCCTCGATGCCGCGGCGGAGCTGCTCGCCGACGCGCTTGACGTGGTCCAGCAGTCCCTCCGCCGCGATCGTGCGCAGCACCGCCAGGGCGGCCGCGCAGCACACCGGGTTGCCGCCGAAGGTGGTGCCGTGGCTGCCCGGCGTCAGCAGGTCGGCCGCCTCCCCGAAAGCCAGGCAGGCGCCGATCGGCAGCCCGCCGCCGAGGCCCTTGGCCAGCGTCACCACGTCCGGCTCCACGCCGTCGGCCTGGTGGGCGAACCAGTGCCCGGTGCGCCCCACGCCGGTCTGCACCTCGTCGAGGGCCAGCAGCGCGCCGTGCCGGGTGGTGATCTCGCGGGCGGCGGCCAGGTAACCCGGCGGCGGCACGACGACGCCCTGCTCGCCCTGGATCGGCTCCAGGATGACCATGGCGGTGCGGTCGCTGACCGCGGCCGCCAGCGCGTCGACGTCGCCGTACGGCACGTGGGTGACCTCGCCGGGCAGCGGCCGGAACGGCGCGCTCTTGGCCGGCTGCCCGGTCAGCGCCAGCGCGCCCATGGTCCGCCCGTGGAAGGCCCCGTCGGTGGCCACGACGTGGCCGCGGCCGGTGCGCCGGGACAGCTTGAACGCCGCCTCGTTCGCCTCCGCCCCGGAGTTGGTGAAGAACACCCCGCCCGGCCGGCCGGACAGCGCGAGCAGCAGCTCGGCCAGCGCCACCGGCGGCTCGGCGACGAAGAGGTTCGAGACGTGCCCGAGGGTGCCGACCTGCCGGGTGACCGCCTCCACCACGGCCGGGTGGGCGTGCCCCAGCACGTTGACCGCGATCCCGCCGAACAGGTCGAGGTACTCGCGCCCCGCCTCGTCGGTGACCACGGCGCCCGCGCCGCGGACCAGCGCCAGCGGCGGCGTGCCGTACGTGTCCAGCAGGGCGTTGCGCCACCGCTCCACCAGCGACGTCATGGCGCGCCGCCCCCGTCCGCGGCCGGGCTTGCCTCTGGGTTCAGGACCATCGTGCCGAATCCTTCCGTGGTGAAGATTTCCAGCAGCGTGGAGTGCGCGACCCGGCCGTCCACGACGTGCGCCGCCGGGACGCCGCCGCGCACCGCCCGCAGGCACGCCTCCATCTTGGGCACCATGCCCGACTCCAGGGACGGCAGCAGCGCCGCCAGCTCGTCGGCGGTGATCCGGGAGACCAGGCTCGCGGTGTCCGGCCAGTTGGCGTACAGGCCGGGCACGTCGGTGAGGACGACCAGCTTGCGGGCGTTCAGCGCCACGGCCAGCGCGGCGGCGGCGGTGTCGGCGTTGAGGTTGTGCAGTACGCCGCCGGCGTCCGGCGCCACAGTGGAGATCACCGGGATCCGGCCGGCGGCGATGATGTCGTCCACCGCGGCGGTGTCCACCGCGCCGACGTCGCCGACCTGCCCCACGTCCACCGGCTGCCCGCCGACGTACGCGGGGCGGCGCACGGCGGTGAACAGCCGGGCGTCCTCCCCGGAGAGCCCGACCGCGAACGGCCCGTGCCCGTTGATCAGCCCGACCAGCTCCCGGCCGACCTGCCCGACGAGCACCATCCGGACGACGTCCATCGCCTCCGGCGTGGTCACCCGCAGGCCACCCCGGAACTCGCTGGCGATGCCCAGCCGGTCCAGCATCGCGGAGATCTGCGGGCCGCCGCCGTGCACGACCACGGGCCGGACCCCGGCGTACCGCAGGAAGACCATGTCGGCCGCGAACGCCCGCTGCAGCTCGGGCTCCGTCATGGCGTTGCCGCCGTACTTGATGACGATGATCTGCCCGTGCAGCCGGGCCAGCCACGGCAGGGCCTCGATCAGCGTCGCCGCCTTCTCCTGCGCGTGCGTGAGGTCCCGCGTCAACTCCGGCGCACCCACGCGCCCGCCCCCGGTCATGATGAGTAGGCCGAGTTCTCGTGCACGTAGCCGTGGGACAGGTCGTTGGTCCGGATGGTGGCGGTCGCCGCCCCGGCGTGCAGGTCGACCGTGATGGTCACCGCCCGGCCGGCCAGGTCGACCTTCGACCGGTCGTCGGCGGCGGCGCCGCCCCGGCACACCCAGACGCCGTTCACGGCCACGTCCACGGCGTCCGGCTCGAACGCCGCCCCGGTGGTGCCCACCGCGGCCAGGATCCGGCCCCAGTTGGGGTCGTTGCCGAAGAGCGCCGTCTTCACCAGGTTGTTGCGGGCGATCGACCGGCCGACCGCCACCGCGTCGTCCTCCGTGGCGGCGCCGACCACGTCGATCGCCACCTCCTTGGTGGCGCCCTCGGCGTCCGCCACGAGCTGGCGGGCCAGGTCGTCGCAGGCCTCGGTCACCGCCCGGGTCAGCTCCTCGTCGTCGGGCTCGGCCCCGGACGCGCCGCTGGCCAGCAGCAGCACGGTGTCGTTGGTCGACATGCAGCCGTCGGAGTCCACCCGGTCGAAGGTGACCCGGCAGGCCGCGCGCAGGGCCGCGTCGAGGGTCGCCGGGCCGGCGACCGCGTCGGTGGTCAGCACGCAGAGCATCGTCGCCATCCCCGGCGCCAGCATGCCGGCGCCCTTGGCCATCCCGCCGACGCTCCAGCCGGCGCGCGGCACGACGACCTTCTTCGGCCGCGAGTCGGTCGTCATGATGGCCTCGGCGGCGGCCGGCCCGCCGTCGCGGGCCAACCCGCGCGTCGCCGCGTCCACGCCGCGCAGCAGCTTGTCCATCGGCAGCCGCTCGCCGATCAGGCCGGTGGAGCAGACGGCGACCTCGCCCGCGCCGACGACGCTGCGGGTGACGCCCGGCCGGCGCAGCGCGCCGGCGACGTGCTCGGCGGTGCGGTGGGTGTCCTGGAAACCCCCCGGGCCGGTGCACGCGTTGGCGCCGCCGGCGTTGAGCACCACGGCGCGCACGACGCCGCCGCGCAGCACCTGCTGGCTCCACAGCACCGGCGCCGCCTTGATCCGGTTGGCGGTGAACACGCCCGCCGCGGTGACGTCGGGGCCGTCGTTGACGACGAGCGCCACGTCCAACGCGCCGCCGACCTTCAGGCCCGCCGCCACCCCGGCCGCCCGGAACCCCTTCGGTGCGGTCACACTCATGCTGACTCCTGAATTCGCTCGCTGCGCTCGGTCACGCGATCCCTTCGCTCCGCTCGGCGACGCATTCGCCCGGCACTGAATTCATGGCTCGCCCGCTCGCTCACGGCGCCACCCCGAACGCTGTCAGGCCGGCGGCCTCGGGTAGGCCGAGCATCAGGTTGGCGCACTGCACGGCCTGGCCGGCGGCGCCCTTGCCGAGGTTGTCGATGGCGCTGACCACGATCAGCCGGCCGGAGTCGACGTCCACGGCCGCCTGCAGGTGGCACGCGTTCGAGCCGAGCGTCGCGCCGGTGTGCGGCCAGGCGTCCGGGGGCAGCAGCCGGACGAAGGGCTCGCCCTCGTACGCCCGCGCCAGCACCTCGCGCGGGTCGACCGCCCCCGTCGGCGTCGCGGTCACCGTGGCCAGGATGCCCCGCGGCATCGGGGCCAGCACCGGCGTCAGCGACAGGCTGCGCGCGCCGGTCGCCTGCTTGATCTCCGGGACGTGCTGGTGCCGGCCCACCTTGTAGGGCGTGAGGTCACCCATCACCTCGCTGCCCAGCAGGTGCGCCTTGGCCGCGCGGCCGGCGCCGGAGGTGCCGGAGGCGGCCACCACCACGACGTCGTCCGGCGCGGCCGCGCCGGCCGCGACGAGCGGCGCCAGCGCCAGCGTGACCGCCGCCGCGTAGCACCCGGTGGCGGCGACCCGATCGGCCGCCGCGATCGCCGCCCGCTGGCCGGGCAGCTCCGGCAGGCCGTAGGTCCAGGCGCCGGCGTGCCGCCCGCCGTAGTACGCCGCCCAGGCGCCCGCGTCGGTGAGCCGGTGGTCGGCGCCCAGGTCGACCACCTTGACGGCGGCGGGCAGCCGGGCGGCCAGCGCCGCCGACTCGCCGTGCGGCAGCGCGAGGAAGACGAGGTCCGCCTCGGCCAGGGCCGCCGGGTCCGTCGGCCCGAGCGTCAGGTCCAGGCCGTGCAGGTGCGGGTGTACGGCCGACGCGGGCGCGCCGGCCTGGCTGTGCGCGCCGGCGGCCACGAGGTCGAACTCGGGGTGCCCGGCGATGAGCCGCAGCAGCTCCCCGCCGGCGTACCCGCTCGCCCCAGCCACCGCGATCCGGATGCCCATCCGTCACCTCCGCAAGAGTATGCGTGCGACGGTATCAACATGCAGTGCGGTGTGCAATCACCATCCCAGGTGACGGCCGAGGCCGGCAGGGCGGCGACGAGGTCCTCGACCCGCACGAAGCCCATGCCGGTGGTGACGACGTCGTCGGTGCGGCGGGTCGCCATCACGTAGCCGACATCGCGTTCCTCCAGCCACACCCGCATTGCTTGTTTGCGGATGGCGCGAGACCCGTCCGCTGTCCGACAACGTCTCGCACAGCTTCTCGAACTGATCGACGGCGACGAAACGGGATAGTTGTCTAGCCCACCATTGCGGTGCGCTGAGCGATCGGTGCCTGACCGGCGTCGTTCCGCCACAGGTCGGGGCGGTGGTGGGTCGTGGTGGCCGGAACGAAGGCCGCCGGCATGCCACTTCGATAGCGGAATGTCAATACTCGCCTACCGGTAGCTATAAAGGTAACCTTCGCTCGACGCTCCGGAGCAGCCCGCCCCGGGTGCCTCTCGACAGGAGACAACGTGTTGAAACGCGCTGCAGCCGTTGGTTTCGCGCTTGTACTTGCCATCTCCGGGGCCGGCATGGCTGCTTCTCCGGCATACGCAGTCGGTACGACGGCCGCGACCTACACCCTGCAGGGCGTCATCCAGAACGAGGGGTACCAGAACCAGTACCCCGGCGCGCGGGTGAAGATCCGCGGCTACTCCCGGTTCGCTAACGCCAGCAACCAGAAGGTCGACGCGGACCGCATCACCGTCCATTGCTACGCCCACGACGCACTGGGCGGATACACGGACGAATACGACATCGACAATGACGGTGGACTCGTCGACGTGAACTTCGCCTCGAACTGGGTCTTCGGGTACGGCGTCTACCGGATCATCACGGTCAACTGCTTCCACCACGCCACCAACAACGGCGTGACCTACGACACCAACAGTTCCGTCCAGATCGCTATCCCGTAGGTCAGCCCCTCGTCCGGCTGGTCCGCAGTGCTGTGGACCAGCCGTGGCCGGAGGCAGGACCGGCGCGTCGCCGTCGAGGGCAGCATGCTCGTGCTGACCGCGCAGGTGTCACCCGTCGCTGCGGGCGAATTGACCAGTGAGTTCCCGCCGATGTCTTCGGCGGATCCCGCTCCACCGTCACCTCGACAAGGCGCGTGTCGGCAGGCGTCCGGCTAACTAACCCGGGGACCGCCGCGGGTCGTCGGCGTCCAGCGCCCGGTCCAGCGGCACCAGCCCCTGTTGCAGCGCGACGATGGCCGCCTGGGTGCGGTCGGCGACGCCCAACTTGGCCAGGATGCTCGAGACGTGCGCCTTGACCGTCTCGTCGCCGATCGACAGCGCCCGCCCGACCTCCCGGTTCGACCGCCCCCGGGCCAGGCCGGCCAGCACCTCCAGCTCCCGCGGGGACAGCCGGTCGAGCGGGCCGGGGCGGGTGGGCCCGGCCCGCAGCCGGTGCACCAGCCGGGCGGCCATCCGGGGCTCCAGCACGCTCTCGCCGCGCGCGGCGGCCCGGACCGCGGCCACCACCTGGTCCACGCCCGCCGCCTTGGTCACGTACGCCAGGGCGCCCGCCCGGATGGCAGCGACCAGGTGCTCCTCGTCGGCGGACGAGGTCAACATCACGACCGCCGGCGCCGGCCGCTCCCGGATTATCCGGTCGAGCACGGTGAGGCCGTCGACCCCGGGCAGGAACAGGTCGAGCAGCACCACGGTGGGCGCCAAGGCCCGGACCGCCGCCACCGCGCCGGGCCCGTCGGCGCACTCGCCGACCACCTCGATGTCCGCCTCCTGCTCCAGCAGGAAGCGCAGCCCTTGGCGGACCAGCGCGTGGTCGTCCACGACCAGCACCCGGATCATGGCCGGCCCGCCGGCAGTCGCATCACGGCCGGCCCGCCGGCAGGCGGACGTGGACGTCGGTGCCCGCACCCGGGGCGGACTCCAGGTGGAACTCCCCGCCGAGTTCCTCGACCCGCTCGCGCATGGACCGCAGCCCCATGCCGGGCCGCCCGCCCACCGCCGCCGGGTCGAAGCCGCCGCCGTCGTCGCTGACCCGCACGCACACGCGGCCGTCCGGACCGGGCCCGACGCGGAGCCGGACGGCGGTCGGCCGGCCGTGCCGGACCGCGTTGGACAGGGCCTCCTGCACCACCCGCAGCACCGCGTGTTCCGCCCGGGGCGACACCACCACGGCGTCCAGCTCGGCGGTGACCGGGACGCCCAGGCGCTCCCCGTACGCGCGGCACACCTCCCGCAGCGCATCGAGCAGCCCGGCGTCGGCCAGGGCGACGGGTCGCAGCTCCAGCAGCAGCGCCTGCATCTCCTGGATCGTCCCGGCCGCGGTCGCCTCGATCGTCCCGGCCCGCTCCCGCAGCGGCGAGCCTGCCGGCAGCGCCCGGCGCAGGCCGCCGGCGAGCATCCGCACGGAGAACAGGTCCTGCGAGATGGAATCGTGCAACTCCCGGGCGATCCGGGTGCGTTCGGCGGCGCCGGCCAGCTCGCGCTCCGCCGCCATCGCCGCGCCCAGCCGTTCCGCCATCCGGTTGAAGTTGCGCTCCAGCTGCGCCACCTCGTCGCCGCCCACGGCCGGCAGGCGCCGGCCGAAGTCGCCGTCGGCCACGGCGACCGTGCCGGCGGCCAGCCGGCGGAGCCGCCCGATCAGCCGGCGGGTGCTGAGCAGCCCGAAGGCGAGCCCCACCGGGATGGCCAGGCCGAGCACCGCCAGCCAGCGCGCGCCCAGGTCGGACACCAGCGGCCCCCACG
>DASQDS010000274.1:0-4548 GCA_035634075.1 Pilimelia sp.
CCTGCCGTCGCCGGGGTCCCTGCCGTCGCCGGGGGCCCGGCTGCGGCCGCAAGTTCGGCCGCCGCGCCGGCCAGCGCCGCGGAGATGAAGTCGTAGTGGCCGGCGGCCAGGAAATCGGCCCGCGCCGCCACCATCGCGGCCGTGTCGCCGGCGTGTGGCGAGCGGCCCGCGCCCAGGTGCACGTACCCCTGCCGGGCGACGTCGAAGCTGTGCCCGCGCGGGCAGCGCAACGCCCGCGGCGGCTGGTCGCCGTCGGCCGCCGCGAGCCCGCCGCCACAGACGGGGCAGCGCAGGTACGGCGTGACGGCGGCGAACATGTCGATCGTGAACCTTACGCCGGCAGCGGCGACGCGGGCCCATCCGCCCGGATCGCGCGACGTGCTCGTCTAGGGTCGGACCATGGTCGCCATCTCCCGTGAAGAGATCGTCAACGCCCCGAAGGCGCTGCTGCACGACCACCTCGACGGGGGCCTGCGGCCGGCGACGGTGCTCGAGCTGGCCGACGGCGTGGGTCACCCGCTGCCGGCCACGGACGCCGACGCGCTCGGGCACTGGTTCATCGCGGCGGCGGACTCGGGCTCGCTGGAGCGCTACCTGGAGACGTTCGCGCACACTGTGGCGGTCATGCAGACCGAGGAGGCGCTGCACCGGGTCGCCGCCGAGTGCGCGCAGGACCTGGCCGCGGACGGCGTGGTGTACGCGGAGGTGCGGTTCGCCCCCGAGCAGCACACGGAGCAGGGCCTCTCCCTGGAGCAGGTGGTGGAGGCGGTGCTCGCGGGCTTCGCCGCCGGCGCCGCGGCCGCGCCCTCCGCCGCCGGCCCGCCGATCCGGGTGGGCACGCTGCTCACCGCCATGCGGCACGCCGCCCGGTCCACCGAGATCGCCGAGGTGGCCGTCCGCTACCGGGACGCCGGCGTGGTGGGGTTCGACATCGCCGGGGCGGAGGCCGGCTACCCGCCCACCCGCCACCTGGACGCCTTCGAGTACCTGCAGCGGGAGAATTTCCACTTCACGATCCACGCCGGCGAGGCGTTCGGCCTGCCGTCGATCTGGCAGGCGATCCAGTGGTGCGGGGCGGACCGGCTCGGCCACGGCGTCCGGATCATCGACGACATCGCCGCGCCCGGGCCGGACGGGCCCGCGACGCTCGGGCGGCTGGCCGCGTACGTGCGGGACAAGCGAATCCCGCTGGAGTTGTGCCCGTCCTCGAACGTGCAGACGGGCGCGGCGCCGTCGATCGCCGAGCACCCGATCGGGCTGCTGCGCGACCTGCGGTTCCGGGTCACCGTGAACACCGACAACCGGTTGATGAGCGGGACGTCGATGTCGCACGAGATGGCCCTGCTGGCGGAGGCCTTCGGGTACGGTTGGCCCGAGTTTCAATGGTTCACCATCAATGCGATGAAAAGCGCGTTCATACCCTTCGACGAGCGGCTGGCCATCATCGACGACGTGATCAAACCGGCGTACGCGAAACTGCGCCTCTGATACGGACGGTCACCATAGCGATACACCGTTCGGCGCCCAGGTGTGCCAGCACGGGGGCCGGTGGTGCCCGGCCGGTTGGTGGGCTCCGCACCGGGCGCGTAAAGCGGCACTTCGCCCTTACCGCCGGTGGCGGGGCGGGGGAGGCTGAAACCGCTCGCCCGGCGGTCGGGGCCACGCCTGGGCGGCCGGACCGTCCCCCACCTCCCCGCCGAGCCCACCACCCCCCCCGGGCCGGCGGTGGCCCGCCGAGGAGTCAGCCATCAATCTGTTTCCGCCCGCAGCGCCGCCCGGTCCGCTCGTCGAGCCGCAGACCGGAGCGGCGAATAGGCAGTTGGCGGCCGGCGTAGGCGGGGACGGCCGCCGGCGGACGGTGCGGGCCCACCCACCCGGGCGTCACCGATCTGAGACAACGTGGGCTTTCTCTTTGACACTCATCGTGATGGAATCTCGGAGGTTCGACCTACGACGGTCGGTCGGTGAGCGGTGCCCGGCGTGGCCGGGCGCCCGAGCGGGAGGGCGGGTGACGTGAGCAAGCCGACGGCGGCGGACAACGTCATGTCGCGGCTCCGCCGGCCCGCAGGCCGGTTCCGGGACACCCCGATCTGGGCCAAGCTCGGCCTGATCATGATCGTGCCGACGATCGCCACGGTGGTGGTCGGCACCAACGGCCTCATCGGCCACATCCAGACCCAGACCACGGCGGAGCGGGCCCGCGACCTGGCGGGCCTGTCCCAGACCGCCGGGCAGCTCGTGCACGACCTGCAGAACGAACGCGCCGCGGCCACGATGCTGCTGGCCCCCCGCGCCGGCGCGAGCGCCGCCGCCCGCAGCAACTACACGGCCACGCATCAGGCGGTCGAGGCAGCCAAGCGGCCGTACTCGCAGCAGCGGAACGCCATCGCCGAGCTCCCGGAAAACATCGCCTCGGTGCTCAAGCAGATCGACTCCCAGCTCACCGGCCTGCCCGGCGTACGCAGCAAGGTGATCAACGGCTCGTTCGCGCTGAGCGAGGCGGAGAGCGACTACCAGGCGCTGCTGAGCTACCTCCTGACCATCCGCGACTCGGCCGCCCGCCTCGCCGGCAACAACGAGCTGAGCGACCGGATGCGGGCGGCGGCCGAGGTGTCCCGCATCAAGGACAACGTCGCCCAACGCCGGGTCGTGGTGCACCAGATCCTCGGCCAGGGGGACATCACCGCGCAGCTGCGCGAGCAGTACATCGCCACCAAGACCGGTGAGCGGCAGGCGCTGGACACCTTCCGGGCCGTCGCCTCCCGCGCCGAGCGGGACAGCTACGACAAGACCGTCGCGGGCGCCGCGCAGGGCCAGGCGGCCAAGTACCAGAGCTACCTCGACGGCAACACGACCGGGTCGGTCGCGGGCGCGCCGTTCGACGCCGCCCAGTGGGACGCCGCCATGCGCGCCCAGGCCGACCTGCTGCGGGCCGTCGAGCGGGAGTTGGACGGGCGGATGGTCACGCTGGCCACCCGCCTGCGCGACGACGTCCAGCAGCGGCTGTTGCTGGAGACCGGCCTGCTGCTCGGCATGCTGCTCCTCGCGGTCCTCTTCGCCTGGCTGGTGGCCCGGTCGATGGCCCGCTCCCTGCGGGAGCTGCGGCACGGCGCCCTGGCCGTGGCGCAGCACGGGCTGCCGCACGCGGTGGCCCGGCTGCGCGACCCGGCCCTGGCGGCGGGCCACCTGACCCCGGCCCAGGTGGCCGACCAGATCGCCGAGCCGCTCCCGGTCCGCACCAGGGACGAGTTCGGCCAGGTGACCGAGGCGTTCAACGCCGTCCACCTGGAGGCGGTACGGACGGCCGCCGAGCAGGCGGCCCTGCGCTCCTCCGTCGCCACGATGTTCGTCAACCTCGCCCGGCGTTCGCAGATCCTGGTCGACCGGCTCATCGGGCACCTGGACAGGCTGGAGCGCGGCGAGGAAGACCCCGACGCCCTGGCGGAGCTGTTCCAGCTCGACCACCTCGCCACCCGGATGCGCCGCAACGACGAAAACCTCCTGGTCCTCGCCGGCGCCGACTCCACCCGGGTGCAGCGTGAGCCGGCCGCGCTGATCGACGTGCTGCGGGCCGCGCAGTCCGAGGTCGAGCACTACACCCGCATCGAGTTCGGCATCGTGGACCGGGACATCGAGGTGGCCGCGCACGCGGTCAACGACCTGGTGCACCTCGTCGCGGAGCTGTTCGACAACGCCACCGCGTTCTCCCCGCCGGATTCCCACATCGTCGTCGAGGCGCGCCGGGTCGGCGACCGGGCCGTGCTCTACGT
The DNA here is from genome assembly GCA_035634075.1 of Pilimelia sp. Taxonomy (GTDB): domain Bacteria; phylum Actinomycetota; class Actinomycetes; order Mycobacteriales; family Micromonosporaceae; genus DASQDS01. The sequence continues at coordinate 3,771 of DASQDS010000274.1, forward strand.
CGAGGACAGGGGCATCGGGATCAGCCCCGACCAGCTCCTCGACCTCAACGAGCGGCTCGCCAGCCCGCCGCAGGTGGACGTCGCGGTGTCGCGGATGATGGGCCTCGTCGTGGTGGCCCGGCTGGCCGCCCGGCACGGCGTCCGGGTGGAGCTGCGGCCCGCCGCCGAGCGCGGCACGATCGCCGACGTGACGCTCCCGCCCGCCGTGCTCGTGCCCCGGTCGCTGAGCGGCCGGCCGCAGCCCGCGGTGTCCGCCCCGGCCTACCTCACGCAGTCCGCCGACGCCGGCCCGGGGTCCTCGTCGCGGTCGCCCTTCAGCCCGCCGATGGCGCTGGAAGGGGGCGGCCCGTCGTCCGCACCCCCGGCCGAGCCCTACGCGCCGCTCCTGCCCGACCAGCCACGCCCGTACGACCCGGCGCCGCAGCGGGGCAACGGCGCTGGCAACGGCCTGCCGGGCCGCCCGATGCCGGCGTGGTCGGATCTCACCGGTGCGGCGCCGAACGGCGCCGGCACTCCGCACACCAACGGCGCTGGCGGCCTCCCACAGCGCCGCCCGGACGAGGCGTGGCCGGCGGACGCCCAGCCGTGGCGCACGAGCGGCGACACGGACGGCCGGGGGTCGACGCCCTCGATCCCGCGGCAGACCTCCGCCCCGCCCGACCCCCGCGCCTTCGGCGGCGGCCCCGCCGTCGTGCCACCGGGGTCGGCCCCGCCCGTCGTCTCCGCGCCGCCGGTCGGCTCGGCGCCGCCGGTGTTCGCGGCGCCGCCGGCCGGGTCC
>DASQDS010000275.1:0-8984 GCA_035634075.1 Pilimelia sp.
CACTGGCAGCAGCGGCACCCCGCCGACGCAGCCGGTGCACACGTCCGTGCCCCCGGAGAGCGACTGGAGCTGCGGCCGGTCGCCGACGGCCTCGTACACCCAGGTGAAACCCTCCGCGGGCAGCGGCGCCCCGGTCGAGCCCACCGCGCGCAGCGCCGACAGGTCGGCCACCTCCCGCGGCACCAGGCCGGCCTTGCGGCACGCCAGCAGGAAAGCGGCCGACGTGCCGAAATAGGTCACCCCGGCGGTCGCCGCCAGCCGCCACAGCGCGCCCAGGTCCGGGTGGTTGGGCGCGCCGTCGAACAGCACGACCGCCGCGCCCACCGCCGGCGCGGAGGCCAGGTAGTTCCACATCATCCAGCCGGTCGTGGTGAACCAGAAGAACCGGTCGCCCGGCCCGAGGTCGTGGTGCAGCGCCAGCATCTTCAGGTGCTCCAGCAGAATGCCGCCGTGCCCGTGCACGATGGGCTTGGGCAGCCCCGTCGTCCCCGACGAATACAGCACGTACAGCGGGTGGTCGAACGGCACCGCAGCGAACGCCAGCTCCTCGGCGGTGGGCGCGGCCAGCTCCGCCCAGGGCAGCGCGCCGGCCGGCGCCGGGCCGTCCGGGTCCAGATACGGCAGGTGTACGACGTGGGCCAGCGACGGCAGCGCGGAACGGATCGCGGCGACCTCGGCGCGCCGGTCGACCGGCCGGCCGCCGTACCGGTACCCGTCGGCCGCGACGAGCACCGACGGCTCGATCTGCCGCCACCGGTCGGTGACGCTGCGGGTGCCGAACTCCGGCGCGCAGGAGGAGAACACCGCCCCGAGGCTCGCCGCGGCCAGCAGCAGCGCCAGCGTCTCCGGCACGTTCGGGGCGTACGCGGCAATCCTGTCGCCCGGTCCGACGCCGAGCCGGCGCAGCCCCGCCCTCACCCGGCGGACCTGGTCCCGCAGCTCGGCCGCCGTCCAGGTGGCCGGCGGCCGGGTCTGCCCGTACGCCAGCACCACCGGGTCGTCGTCGGCGAGGCCGGGCATCCGCAGGACGTGCTCGGCATAGTTGAGCCGCGCGCCGGGGAACCACCGCGCCCCGGGCATCCGCCGCTCCGGCAACGTCGCCGTGGGCACCGGGTCGGCCCGGACGTCGAAGTACTCCCAGATCGACCGCCAGAACGCGGGCAGGTCGTCGACCGACCAGCGCCACAGCGCGTCGTAATCGGCGAACCGGAGCCCGTGCCGGTCGTCCAGCCAGCGCAGATACGCCCCGATCCGGGACCGCTCCAGCACGTCGGCCGGGGGACGCCAGAGCACCTCACCCGGTGAGCCCATGAGGTCGCACCTCCTCGCACCGGCACGCCGCTGTGCCGGTCCACGACCATCCTCGCGCACCGGTGTGACAGGCTCTCCCCGACCGGCGCCGGTGACGGTACGGTGCGCCCATGCGCCATCTATGGAGCTTGATCGCGGGGCTGGTTGCGGCCCCCCTGGCCTGGGTCCTCGTGGCTCTGGGCCAGAGTGGCTCGGCGGTGGCCGTGGGCCGGTGGGAGGAGCGCGACTTCTTCGACACCAGCGAGTTGATCGCACCGGCGGGCTACCTGCTGGCGGCCGCCGTCGTGCTCGGCCTGATCGGCACGCTGCGGGTGTCCCCGGCCGGCCCACTCGTCGCCGGGCTGCTGCTCATGACCGTGTACGGGTGGATGTTCGCCGACCCCTTCGCGGTCCACGACGCACTGCCGTCGAACTGGCGGGTCCTCGGCGAGCCGATACCGCTGGCGCTGCCCGTGGACAACGGCACGCTGGGTCTGCTCGGCGCCATCCTGGCGATGGCCGTCTTCAGCCGCGACCGTTGGCGCCGCCGCCCGACCGGGGCCACCGGGGACTTCCGCGCCGACCACGATGACCTCGACGGCGAGCGGGCCGACGACGACTCCGCCCCGGACGATCTCGCGCCGCACGACGAGCCGCATGATCGACACGACACCGACCTGTCGATCTGGGCGCCGGCCGAGCGCCGGCCCGCACCGCCGGTCGACCAACCCGCCGGGCCCCGGCCCGCCCGGCCACTCGACCCGAGCCCCGAACCCGACCCGTCCCCGCAGCACGCCCAAGGCCCGCGGCACGACCCCGCGGCGCACGACGAGGAACTCCATCCAGACCCGACCCGTCAGCCCGACCCCGCTCCACAACGTGGCCTCAACCCACAGCCCGCGCTAGACCCACAGCCCGCGCTCGACCCACAGCCCGCCATCGACCCACAGCCCGCGCCCGACCCACAGCCGGATCTTGCTCCACGGCCCGCCGAGGCCGCAGGCATCGGCCCCGCCCCACAGCCCGCCGCCGCACCGCCCGACCGGGCACCACAGCCGACGCCCCTCCGACGGCAGGATGCGGCCCCGCGGCCCGATCCCGAAACGGCACCACCCCCCGGCTCCGGAGCGCCGCCCCGCCCTGCGCCCGCGCGCGAGGTGCCGCGCCCGGCCGACCGGGAAGCGCAGCACAACCCGGCAACTGCGGATGAATCCGCTCAACCTCGCCCGGCATCCCTGGCATCCCCGGTATCCCCGGCGGACCCGGCAGCTTCGCTGGACCCACCGCCGACACTCGACCCGGCCCCGCCACTCGACCCCCCGCCGCCGGCCGACCCCACACCCCCACTCGACCCCGCCGGACCATCTCACCCGGCTCCGCCACTCGACCCGGCTCCGCCGGCCGACCCCGCACCCTCGGTCGACCCCGCCGGACCACCTCACCCGGCTCCGCCACTCGACCCCGCGCCGCCACTCGACCCCGCGCCGCCACTGGACCCGGTCCCGCCGGCCGACTCGCGACCGCCCCAACCGGCGCCGCCGACGGACGGGGCTACGCTGCCCGCAGGGCCAGTCGGGCCGGCAGCACCGCCGGACCGGGCAGCACCGCCGGATTCGACAGTGGAGCCGGGCGCGCCTCCTCGCCGCGCCGATGAGCGGGCGCCCGCGGTCACAGCCGACGGCAAGCAGGCGCCTGCCGTGCCGATCACCGCCGTCGACGGCCCGCCCGCCCGGAGCATGGCGACGGACACCCACCCGGAAGAGCCTGCCGGCGACGCCCCGGACTCCGCCTCGACGCCCGATCCGATCGCATCCGGCACCGAGGCGATGATCGCGAAGGATGTGCGGGGCCCTGACCCCACCGATCCTTCACAGGCAGCGGCGCAGTCCGGCGGCGCTCCCGGCACGGTCGCGGAACCCACCCCCCACCACCCCGCGGAAGCCCTCGCCGACGCCGATCCGGGGGGCACGCAGCACCCCGGTGCCCGCGCCCACGTCGAACCCGACGCGGGTCCCGTCAGCCAGCGCCAAGCCCACGCCGGGGATCGGATCGCGGACACCGATACCCACGCCGCCGCCGGCCACCCCTCGGCGACGCCCGCCGGACCCGGCCCCGATCGCGCGGCCGAGCCGCAGCCCATGGCCCACCCCGAGGCCACACCTCGACCCCAGACCGCCCCTCGACCAAGGCCCGAGCCGGTGCCCCGAACCCCGGCCGAGACCCGGCCGGAACCCTCGACCGCACCCGCGGCCGGACGCCAGCACACCCCCGCCGCCGAGCCGGCCGAAGGTCCGCCGCCGCGCGCGGGCACCGCCGCCGCGCAGGGCCGGGCGGAGGTGCCGCCCCACGCCGAGGGAGCCGGTTCCGAGGTAGTCGGGGAAGGTGCGGAGGACCGAGGCGGTGACCTCGACCGGCCGGCGCCGTCCCCGTTCGGCGAGCAGTCCGCGGACAGCCCCGGCACGGCCGGCGAGCGCCTCGGCCCACAGGCCCGGACACCGCTGCGGCGCCGCAGCCCCGTTCGCCGTGACCGCAGCGGGATCCCGGCGCAGTCCCCGTGGGCGGCGCCGCCCCGCACGATCAGCTCGCGCCCGATCAACCCGGAACCCGACAGCCACGACCGATCCGCGGCAGATCCCGTCCGACCGGTCGAGCGCATTGACGGGGATCGCACCGAGACTGGCGGCACAGATACCGACCGGACCGAATGAACGGCGGGCCGGCGGTGGGCGCCGCGGAAAGAGTCGCGCGGCGCGTCGGACATCGAGGGAGCAACACATGCGGCATGCGGGTTCGCTGGCTCTGGCCCTGGTCCTCGGGCCGCTGATCTGGCTGCTCGCCGACTACGGCCTCAGCACGTACGCGGAGGATCCGGCCGGCGTCCGCGACCTGCGCACCGACGCCGTACTCGCGGTCGTGGGCCTGCTCCTGGCCGGCGGCCTCTACGCGGCGCTGGCCATGGCCCGCCTGTCGCCCGTCGGCCCGGCCGTGGCGGGTGCGGCCTTCGTCGGCCTCGCGGTGTGGCACGCGGTCGACCCGGAGTCCTACGCGGCGACGCTGCCCCACCCCGGCGACGGCGGTGCGCTGCCGGCCGCCGGCGGTTACGGGCTGCTCCTCGGCGTGCCGCTGCTGGCCGCCCTGGCCTTCCCGGACAGGTGGCGGCGCCGGCCGGCAGCGGCGGGGGGCACCGGAGAAGCGGCCGCCGGGTATCCCGTCGCGACTGGGTACCCGGCGGGGTATCCGGCGGCACAGCGAGGGCCCGAGCCGGGTTCAGCCATGGGCGAGGAGACGACGATCCTGCGTGCACCGGCCGGAAATGCCGATCAGACGCAACGTGTCGACGAGGCGACCGCCGTCATCCGCAGCGCCGGCGCGCAGGACCTGACGGACGAGCCCACCACGGTCATCGCCAGCCGCACCTCGCTGGAGGACACCACCACCGTCCTCGCCCGCGACGACAGTCCCACCGGGATCGACGAGCGCACCACGGTGATCACCCGCGACGGGCAGCACACCGGGACCGACGAACGCACCGGGACCGACGAACGCACCGCCGTCATCCCGCGCCAACCGGACCGCGCCGCGATCAACGACACCACCACGGTCATCGCCCGCGACGACGCGCCCGCCCCGACCGACGACACCACCGTCATCCCGCGCCAACCGGACCGCGCCGCGATCGACGACACCACCACGGTCATCGCCCGCGACGACGCGCCCGCCCCGACCGACGACACCACCACCCTGATCGCCCGCGGCGACAGTCCAGGGCCGGCGGGCGCCCGGCCGCAGTGAGGCGGCCGGGGGGACAGGTCAGTCGCGCAGCAGGTGGCGGGCCATGACGATGCGCTGGACCTGGTTCGTCCCCTCGTAGATCTGGGTGATCTTCGCGTCGCGCATCATGCGTTCCACCGGGAAGTCGCGCGTGTAGCCGTACCCGCCGAGGAGCTGGACGGCGTCCGTGGTGATCGCCATGGCGGCGTCGGAGGCGAAGCTCTTCGCCGCCGCGCCGTAGTAGGTGAGGTCGTCGTCGCCGCGCTCGGAGCGCGCGGCGGCGGCGTACGTCAACTCCCGGGCCGCCGCCAGCTTCATGCCCATGTCGGCCAGCATGAACTGCACGCCCTGGAACTCGGCCACCGGCTTGCCGAACTGCTTGCGCTCGCGGACGTACGCCCGGGCCACGTCGAGGGCGCCCTGCGCGATGCCGACCGCCTGCGCCGCGATCGTCACCCGGGTGTGGTCCAGCGTGCGCATCGCGGTGCCGAAGCCGGTGCCCGGCTCGCCGATGAGGCGGTCCGCCGGCAGGCGGACGTTGTCGAAGTACACCTCCCGGGTCGGCGAGCCCTTGATGCCGAGCTTCTTCTCCGGAGCGCCGAAGCTGACGCCCGGGTCGCCGCGCTCGACGACGAACGCGGAGATGCCCCGCGAGCGGGCGCCGGGCTCGGTGACGGCGAAGACGGTGTAGTACTCCGACACGCCGGCGTTGGTGATCCACCGCTTGACGCCGTTGAGGACGAAGGAGTCCCCGTCGGCGACCGCGCGGGTCGTCATGGCCACCGCGTCGCTGCCCGCCTCCGGCTCGGAGAGGCAGTACGAGAACATGGCCTCGCCCCGGGCGACCGGCGTGAGGTAGCGCCGGCGCAGCTCCGCCGACCCGGCCAGCAGGAGCGGCAGCGTGCCGAGCTTGTTGACGGCAGGGATGAGCGAGCTGGCCGCGCAGGCGCGGGCGACCTCCTCGATGACGATGGCGGTGGCCAGCGCGTCGGCCCCGGCGCCGCCGTACTCCGTGGGGATGTGGGGGGCGTGGAAGTCGGCGGCGCGCAGCGCGTCGTACGACGCCTTTGGGAACTCGGCCGTCTCGTCGGCCTCGGCCGCGTTCGGGGCCACCTTGGCGGCGCACAGCTCCCGCACCGCCTCGCGAACGGCCTCGTGGTCCGCCGGCAGCTGGTACAGGTCGAACGACGCCATCACGGCCCTCCGCTTTCCTCGGCCCGGGTCCAGATGTGAGGATACCGACCAGCGAGTAACGGTCCCCCAGCCGATATTCTCGCGTTTTCGCCGCTGGCGGCGCGGATAGCAGGGTTGCCTCGGCGGCGACGACAGAAATACATCCTGAAATGTCCTCATTCGGCGAGGCCCACCACCCGTGCCGGATGCCCCGGACGGCGCCGCGGTCACGCGACGCCAGCGCGAGCGGAGACACAGCGTGACGATTCCGTACCCGAGCAGCCAACCGATCCCGGCGATCGGCACGGTCACGCCGCCGTCCGGCGCCCCGAAGCCGCGGCTGAGCTTCCTCGGGACGGGCTACCTCGGCGCGACGTACGCCATCTGCTTCGCGGAGCTCGGGTACGAGGTCATCGGCTTCGACGTGGACCTGGACAAGATCGCCCTGCTGAGCGCGGGCGAGGTGCCGTTCCACGAGCCCGGCCTGCCGGAGCTCCTACGCCGCAACCTCGCCGCCGGCCGGCTGCGCTTCTCCACCGAGATGGCCGAGGTGGCGGCCTTCGCCGACGTCCACTTCATCTGCGTGGGCACGCCGCAGCGGGCCGACGGGATGGGTGCCGACCTCGCGTACGTCGAGGCGTCGGTCACCGCCCTGGCCAAGGAGCTGACCCGCAAGGCGCTGATCGTGGGCAAGTCGACGGTGCCGGTGGGCACCGCCGAGTGGGTGGAGAAGATCGTCGGTCGGCACGCCGACCCGCAGATCGGCGTCGAGGTGGCCTGGAGCCCGGAGTTCCTCCAGGAGGGCTTCGCGGTCGAAGACGTGCTGCGCCCCAACCGCATCGTCGTCGGCGTCAAGACCGAATGGGCCAACGCGATGCTGTACGCGGCGCACAAGGGGGTGTTCGACCTGGCCGCCACCGAGGACCGGGAAGTGCCGGTCGTGGTGACCGACTTCGCCACGGCGGAGCTGGTCAAGGTCGCCGCCAACGCGTTCCTGGCCACGAAGATCTCCTTCATCAACGCGATGGCGGAGGTGTGCGAGGTCGCCGGCGGGGACGTCACCCAGCTCGCCCGGGCTATCGGGTACGACCCGCGCATCGGTAACCGGTTCCTCCAGGCCGGCGTGGGCTTCGGGGGCGGCTGCCTGCCCAAGGACATCCGGGCGTTCCAGGCCCGGGCGCAGGAGCTGGGCGCCGGCGAGGCGCTGCGCTTCCTGCACGAGGTCGACCTGATCAACCTGCGCCGGCGCAGCAAGGTGGTCCAGGTGGCCGCCGGGCTGCTCGGCCGGTCGATCGGCCCGGCGGGCCCCGACCTTTCCGGGACCCGGATCGCCGTGCTCGGCGCCGCGTTCAAGCCCAACTCCGACGACGTGCGCGACGCCCCGTCGCTGGCGGTCGCCGCGATGCTGTTCAAGGCGGGCGCCGACGTGCGGGTCTACGACCCGCAGGGCATGGAGAACGCGCGCCGCGCGCAGCCCGAGCTGACGTACGAGAAGACCCTGTCCGAAGCCCTCACCGGCGCGGACCTGGTGTGCGTGCTGACCGAGTGGGCGGACTTCCGCAACGCGGACCCGAACGCCCTCGGCGAGCTGGTCAACGCCCGCGTCGTCATCGACGGACGTAACTGCCTCGACCCGGCCCTGTGGACCCAGGCGGGGTGGACCTACCGGGGCATGGGGCGCCCCTGACGCGGGCTTCCGTTATTTCCTCCCACTCGGGGGCTGTTCAACCGTTGCCTCGGCTAGGCATGCTTCGGTAAAAGGTCCACAGTGCAAAGCCGGCCGGAGGAGCTGCCATGCCCGCGCTACCGTGCCCGTCGTGCGGCCGGCCGGCAGATCCGACGCTGCCGTGTCCCTCCTGCGGGGCGGACGCGGGCGGGATCGCGGCCGAGCTGGCCCGCGTCGAACGCGAGATCTCGGAGCTGAGCCGCCAGGACGTGGCCATGCAGGTGCAGCGCACCCAGCTCAGCAAGCGGATGCAGGCGGCGATGCACCGGCGGGCGTTGCTCGCCAACGCGCAGGACGAGCGCAGCCGGCACGCCACCACCAAGCAGAAGCGCAGCACCGGGCGCCGCCGGCCGCCCCGCGTACCACCCACCCGCCACCCGCGGCCGATCCCCCGGCCGGCGCCGGAGGCGTTCAGCGACGCGGTGCCCCCACCGCCGGTGCCGGGCGACGAACACCCCCAGGTCGTCCGCCCGGAACAATCCACCCGCTCCGTCCAGAACATCCTGCTGGCCCTCGGCGCGCTGCTGCTCGGCGTGGCCGCCGTCGTGTTCGCCGGCGTCGCCATCAGCACGCTGGACGATCTCAGCCGGGCCACCATCCTGATCGTCGCCACGCTGCTCATGCTGCTGGCGCCGCCGGCCATCGCCCGGCGGGGGCTGACCGCGACCGCCGAAACGCTGGCCGCCGTCGGGCTGCTTCTCGTGCCGCTGGACGGGTACGCGCTGTGGGAGGTCGAGCAGCTGCACCGCGGCGCGATCCCGGGCACCGTCTTCGCGGGGCTGGTGTTCGCCGCGTCGGCCGCCATCGCCGGGGCGTACGCCTCCTCCACCGGGCTGGCCGTGCCGCGGTACGCCACCCTGCTGGCCCTGCAGCCGATCCTGCCGCTGATGGCGTACGAGGCCATCAGCGGGCCGGGCGGGTGGGCGCTCGTGCTCACCGTCGTGGCCATGATGGACCTCGCGCTCGCCCGGGCACTGCCCACCCACCTGGCCGCCTGGGCGCGCCCGGGCAGCGCCCCGGCCGC
>DASQDS010000276.1:0-11115 GCA_035634075.1 Pilimelia sp.
GGGCCACGGCCGCCCTCGTGGTGATCGGCGTGGCCGCCACGCTGGCGTCGGTGGGGGCCAGCGCCCTGAGCACCTTCGTCGTGGACTCGACCGAGACGAGCGGCCTCGACCCCGGCCTCGCCGGCCTGACCCTCACCTTCGGCAGCGCGATCTGCGTGGCGGCCCGGTTGGTCGGTGGCTGGCTGGCCGACCGCCACCCGGACCGCCAGATCGGCGTGATCGCCGGCCTCCTGGTGGTCGGCGCCGCCGGCGTGGCGATGCTCGCCCACGGCGGGCGGGCGACGCTCGTCGTCGGCGTGGCGCTGGGCTTCGGCCTCGGCTGGGCGTGGCCCGGGCTGCAGAACTTCGCCGTGGTCCGGCTCCACCCGCAGGCCCCGGCCGCCGCCACATCGATCACGCAGACCGGGGTGTACGCCGGCGCGTCGCTCGGCCCCCTCACCCTGGGCGCCGTCGCGGCGGGGTCCGGCTACCCGACGATGTGGCTGGTGGCAGCGGCGGCGATGCTGCTGGCGGCCGTTTTCATGCTGCTCGGCGCCCGACTCCTGCGCGCCCACGCGACCGCCCGCCCCCACCCCGCCAGCGTGTAGAAACCGCCCGAACCGAACGCGAGACCAAGATCGCGCCGAGGCCGTCCGGCGCGGGTGCGGCATATCCCCGAGATCTTGGTCCCGTGGCTACCGTTTCGGGGGGTCAGGGGACCAAGATCGCGTGAGGGGGCGGTGCGGGCGACTGTTGGCGCGCAGATCGGTGACGGCCGTGGGGTTTTCCGGGGTTACGGAACGGGCTCAGCCGGTGCGGTCGGCGATGAAGTCGCAGAGGGACTCCATCGCGCGGCGGGCCGGGGAGGCCGGCAGCGGCGCCAGCCGGGAACGGGCGTCCTCGGCGTACATCCGGACCGTTTCCCGCGCCTGCTTGAGCGCCGCCGACTCGCGCAGCAACCCCAGCGCCTCGGCGTGCATGGCGTCGTCGGTGACGGGCCCCGCCGACAGGATCTCGCGCAGTCGGGCGGAGGCGGCATCCGCCTCGTCGGCGGCCAACGCGTACAGCACCGGCAGGGTGGGCACGCCCTCCCGGAGGTCGGTCCCGGGCGTCTTGCCGGACTGCGTGGACTCGCTGGCGATGTCGAGCAGGTCGTCGGAGAGCTGGAAGGCGACACCGATCGTCTCGCCGTACCCGGCCAGCGCCTCGAGATGGGCGGGCGCCGCGCCGCCGAACATGCCGCCGAACCGCGCGGACGTGGCGATCAACGACCCGGTCTTCTCCGCCACCACGTCGAGGTAGTGCGCGATCGGGTCCGCGCCGGCGCGCGGGCCCACGGTCTCGGCGATCTGCCCGTGCACGAGCCGGGCGAAGGTGCGGGCCTGGATCCGCACCGCCTCCAGCCCCAGGTCGGCGGCGAGGTCGGCGGCCCGGGCGAAGAGGTAGTCGCCGACCAGGATGGCCACCGAGTTCGTCCACCGCGAGTTCGCCGAGGGCGCCCCCCGGCGCACCGCGGCCTCGTCCATCACGTCGTCGTGGTAGAGGGTGGCCAGGTGGGTGAGCTCCACCACCACGGCCCCGCGCACCACGTGCTCGCCGCCCGGGTCGCCGAAGTGCGAGCCCAGCGCCACCAGCAGCGGCCGGAACCGCTTGCCGCCCGCCTCCATCAGATGCCGCGCGGCCTCCGTGACGAACGCGTCCCCGCTCGTCACGCCCGTGCGCAGCTCCGCCTCGACGGCGTCCAAGGTGTCGGCCACCGCCGCCTCAAGGCCCGCGTCATCGAAGCGCAGGCCGATCGAGCCCATCCCGGCCCTGCCGGGCCCACCCCCACCGCTGGTCACCTCACCACGATCCCACACGGTCAGCGGAGGAACTCTGCCGCTGTGTCGGACAACTCCAGCAGCGGCGCCGGGGCCACGCCCAGTAGCAGCGTGGCGAGCACGCCAATGGCCAGGGCCATCGAGGTGAACGCGCCCGGAATGGAGACGGTCGGCGTCAGCTCGCCCGGCTCGGACAGCCACATCAGCACGACGACCCGCAGGTACGGGAACGCGAGCACCATGCTGCTGATCACGCCGGCGATGACGAGCCAGGCCTGGTCCCCGCCAAGGCCCGCCCCGAAGACGGCGAACTTGCTGGTGAACCCGCTGGTCAACGGGATGCCGGCGAAGGCGAGCAGCAGGAAGGTGAACAGTCCGGCGTAGAGCGGCGACCGGCGGCCCAGGCCGGCCCACCGGGACAGGTGGGTGGCCTCGCCGTCCGCGTCGCGGACCAGCGTCACCACCCCGAACGCCCCGACCACGATGAAGCCGTACGCCACCAGGTAGAACATCGTGCTGGACAGGCCCTCCTTGTTCAGGGCCAGCACGCCGACGAGCAGGTAGCCCGCGTTGGCGATCGACGAGTACGCCAGCAGGCGCTTGATGTCGGTCTGGGTCACCGCCAGCACGGCGCCGACCAGCATCGTCAACACGGCGATGACCCCGAGCACCGGCCGGTATTCCCAGGCGAGGTCTTCGAAGCCCGCGTACAGCACCCGCAACAGCGCGCCGAAGGCGGCGACCTTCGTGCAGGCCGCCATGAACGCCGTCACCGGCGTCGGCGCGCCCTGGTAGACGTCCGGCGTCCACACGTGGAACGGCGCGGCCGCCGCCTTGAACAGCAGGCCGATCGAGATCAGCGCCAGGCCGGCGAACAGCAGCCCGGCGCCCCGGGTGGAGTTCGCCGCCGCCTCGTTGATCGCGGCGAACGTCAGGCCGACCCGCTCCTGGCCCTCTTCGCCCTGCTGTGTCGGCACGCCGCCGACGAAGCCGTACACCAGGGCCACGCCGAACAGGAAGAACGCCGAGGCATACGAGCCGAGCAGGAAGTACTTGACCGCCGCCTCCTGGCTGAGCAGCCGGCGCCGGCGGGCGAGCGCGCACAGCAGGTACAGCGGCAGCGAGAAGACCTCCAGCGCGATGAACATCGTCAGCAGGTCGTTGGCCGCGACGAACAGCAGCATCCCCGCCAGCGCGAACATCATCAGCGGGAAGACCTCGGTCGCGCCCGGGCTCGTGGCGGCCTGCCGGCGGTCCAGCTGCGAGCCGGCGGTGACGGCCGCCTGGGCCACGAACGGGCCGCCCTCCTCCACCGACCGCTCGGCCACCAGCAGCAGGGACGCGATGCCCAGCACGATGATGCCGCCCTGCAGGAACAGCGTGGGCCCGTCGATGGCGAGCGCCCGGCCGGCGGTGATCGTGGCGAAGTCCGTCTTGCCGGTGCGCAGGACGATCAGCACCAGGGCCGCGACGAGGCTGGCCAGGGCGAGCACGAGCTGAACGGGATACCGGCCGCGGCGCGGCACGAACGCCTCCACCAGCACGCCGACGCAGGCGGCGGCGAACAGCACCAGCATCGGCGCGATCGCGCCGTAGTCGATCGCGGGCAATCTCATGCTGCGCTTACCTTTCGTTCGCGACTGCGGGGCTCGCTGCGCTCACTCCTCGCGCTCACCGTGCTTACCTTTCGTTCGCGACTGCGGGGCTCGCTGCGCTCACTCCTCGCACTCACCGGGGAGCAGCCTCCGTGTTGCCCGCGGTCGGCGCGGGATCCCGTGTACCGAGGTCTTCGGTCAGCGTGGCCTGGACGGCGGGGTTGATCACGTCGGTGACCGGCTTGGGGTAGAAGCCGAGCAGGAGCAGCAGAGCGATCAGCGGGGCGACCACGACCGTCTCCCGCAGGGAGATGTCCCGCCGCATGCCCTCCACGGACTCCAGAGCCGGGTTGAGCGCGCCCTGCGTCGTGCGCTGCACCATCCACAGCACGTAGGCGGCCGCCAGGATGATGCCCACCGTGGCGATCACGGCGACCGGCTTGTTGACCGTGAACGTGCCGATCAGCACCAGGAACTCGGAGACGAACGGGGCGGTGCCGGGCAGCGCCAGCGACGCCAGGCCGGCGAAGAACAGCACCCCGGCCAGCACCGGGACCAGCTTGCCCGCGCCGCCGAAGTCGCTGACCAGCGCGGAGCCGCGGCGGGCGATGAACATCCCCACCACCAGGAACAGCAGCCCGGTGGCCAGCCCGTGGTTGACCATGTAGAGGACCGCGCCGGTGCCCGCCTGGGTGGTGAAGGCGAAGATGCCGACCCCGATGAATCCGAAGTGGGCGATCGACGTGTAGGCGACCAGCCGCTTGAGGTCGTTCTGGCCCACCGCCAGCAGCGCCGCGTAGATGATCCCGATGACCGCCAGGGCCAGCGCGTACGGGGCGAACCAGCGGGACGCATCGGGGAACAACGGCAGGCAGTAGCGCAGGATGCCGAACGTGCCGACCTTGTCCAGCACGCCGACGAGCAGCGCGGCGGCGCCGGCCGGGGCCGCCCCGCCGGCGTCGGGCAGCCCGGTGTGGAACGGGAAGAACGGCGCCTTGATCGCGAAGGCCACGAAGAAGCCGGCGAACAGCCACCGCTCCGTGTTCTGACTGATGTCGAGCTGCGTCAGCGCCTGCCAGTCGAAGGTCTGGTCGCCGACCACCCACAGGCCGATGACGGCGGCCAGCATGAGCAGGCCGCCGACCAGCGAGTAGAGGAAGAACTTCACGGCCGCGTACTGCCGCCGGGCGCCGCCGTACGAGCCGATGAGGAAGTACATCGGCACGAGCATGACCTCGAAGAACACGTAGAACAGGAAGATGTCGGCGGCCGCGAAGACCCCGATCATCGTGCTCTCCAGGGCCAGCAGCAGGGCGAAGTAGACCGGCACGCTGCGCCGGCCGGTGTCCGCGTCGTGCCAGCTCGCCAGGATCACCAGCGGCACCAGCACCGCGATCAGCATCAGCATGACCAGGGCGATGCCGTCGGCGGCGAACGTGAAACGCACGCCCCACTCGCCGATCCACGGATACGACTCGCGGAACTGGAACCGCTCGCCGCCCGCCTCGAACGCCACCCACATGACCACGGTCAGCGCGAGCACGGCCAGCGACCAGACCAGCGCGGTGACCTTGGCCAGCTGCGGCCGGCTGCGTGGCAGGAAGGCCACCAGCAGGGCGCCGACCAGCGGCGCCGCCGTCAGGACCGAGAGGAAGGGGAAGTCGGACATCAGGCCAGCCATCCCATCTGCAGGGCGAGGAACGCGGCCACGACGAGCAGCGCGCCGGTGAGCATGGAGGTGGCGTACGACCGCACGAAGCCGGTCTGCAGCCGGCGCAGCCGGCCGGAGCTGCCCCCGACGACGGCCGCCAGCCCGTTGACGATGCCGTCGATACCGCGGTTGTCGAGGAAAACGAGGGCCCGGGTGAGGAAGATGCCCGGCTTCTCGAACACGGCCTCGTTGAACGCGTCCGTGTAGAGGTTGCGGCGCGCCGCGGTGACCAGCGGGCCGGCGGGCTGCTCCTGCGGCGCGGTGCCGCTGCGGAACAGCAGGTACGCGGCGCCGGCACCCAGCAGCGTGACCGCGATGGACAGGATGGTGACCGCGGTGTGCGAGAGGACGCCGTGCGGCTCCCCCTGCTCCGCGCCGAGGACCGGCTCCAGCCACGTGCGCACCGGCGTCGCCATGAGGAAGCCGGCCGCGACCGACCCGGCCGCCAGCAGGACCAGCGGGATCGTCATGATCGGCGGCGACTCGTGCGGGTGCACGAGGTCGTCGGTCCACCGTTTGGGGCCGTGGAAGGTCAGCCAGAAGAGCCGGGTCATGTAGAAGGCGGTCAGACCGGCGCCGAGCAGGGCGGCACCGCCGTACAGCCAGGCGGTCCAACCCTCCCGCTCGAAGGCGGCGGCGATGATCGGCTCCTTGGAGAAGTAGCCGGACAGCGGCGGGATGCCGATGATGGCCAACCAGCCGGCGCCGAAGGTGAGCCAGGTGATCCGCATGTGCTTCGACAGGCCGCCGAAGCGGCGGATGTCGACCTGGTCCTTCATCCCGTGCATGACCGAGCCGGCGCCGAGGAACATGTTGGCCTTGAAGAAGCCGTGCGCCAGCAGGTGGATGATGGCGAGCGCGTAGGCGCCGCCGCCCAGGCCGACGCCGAGGAACATGTAGCCGATCTGGCTGACCGTGGACCAGGCGAGCACCCGCTTGATGTCGTCCTTGGCCGCGCCGATGATGCAGCCCCTCAGGAGCGTCAGCGCGCCGACGCTGACGACCACGGTCTGCAGCGTCGCGTTGGCCGAGAAGATGGGGTTGGAGCGGGCGATCAGGTACACGCCCGCGGTGACCATCGTGGCGGCGTGGATCAGAGCCGAGACCGGGGTGGGGCCCTCCATCGCGTCCGGCAGCCAGGCCTGGAGCGGGAACTGGCCGGACTTGCCGGCGGCGCCGAGCAGCAGGAGCAGCCCGATCAGCAGGACCGTCGTGGCGCTCAGCGCGCCCACCCCGTTGAAGACGTCCTCGTACTGCGTGCTGCCCAGCGTGGCGAACATCGCGAAGATGCCGATGGCCAGGCCGGCGTCGCCGACCCGGTTCATCAGGAAGGCCTTCTTGCCGGCGGTGGCGGCGGACGGCTTCGTGTACCAGAACGAGATCAGCAGGTACGACGCGAGGCCGACGCCCTCCCAGCCGAAGTAGAGCATCACGTAGTTGTTGCCGAGGACCAGCAGCAGCATGGCCGCGACGAACAGGTTGAAGTACCCGAAGAACCGCCGGCGCCCGGGGTCGTGGGCCATGTAGCCGACCGCGTAGACGTGGATGAGGAAACCCACGCCGGTGATCAGCAGGACGAAGACGCCGGCCAGCGGGTCGAACAGCAGCCCGAAGTCGACCTCCAGCCCGCCGACGGCGATGAAGTCCCACAGGCTGCGCTCGACGGACCGGTTCTCCAGCCCGCGCAGCTCGAGGAAGCACAGCAGGCCGAGCACGAAGGCGGCGCCGACGCTCGCCACGCCCAGCCAGTGCCCCCAACGGTCGGCCCGGCGGCCGAGCAGCAGCAGGACCGCCGCGCTGGCCAGCGGGATGGCCACCAGCAGCCAGACGGACCCGAGCAGCCCGGTGGCCGCGCCGAACTCCACAGTCGATTCCACGAGGTGCCCCTCAGTACTTGAGCAGGTTGGCGTCGTCGACGCTGGCGGAGCGCCGAGTCCGGAAGATCGACATGATGATGGCCAGGCCGACCACGACCTCCGCGGCGGCGACCACCATCACGAAGAACGCCGTGACCTGGCCGTCCAGCGTGCCGTTCATCCGGCTGAAGGTCACCAGCGCGAGGTTGGCGGCGTTGAGCATCAGCTCGATGCACATGAACAGCACGATGGCGTTGCGCCGGACGAGCACACCGGACGCGCCGATGGTGAAGAGCACGGCCGACAGCACGATGTAGTGGCTGGGCGTCACTTGTCAGTCCCCTTGGGTGCGATCTCCGCCGCGCTCAGCTCGCGGATCGGCATGATCTTGGGCACGCTGTTGTCGGTCAGAGTGCCGTCCGGCAGCAGTGCCGGGGTGGTGACCGAGTCCGATGACGCGTACACGCCCGGGCCGGGC
Organism: Pilimelia sp.; assembly: GCA_035634075.1. Lineage (GTDB taxonomy): Bacteria > Actinomycetota > Actinomycetes > Mycobacteriales > Micromonosporaceae > DASQDS01. The sequence goes on from DASQDS010000276.1 coordinate 7,440, forward strand.
TTCGGCGGCGCGTACCCGCCCGGAGCGAAGCGGGCCCGCATGCGCTCCGGCTGGCCGGGCCGGTCGCCCTTGGCCCGCTCGAGGTGCGCCAGGATCATCGCCCCGAGGGCCGCTGTGATGAGCAGCGCGGAGGTGACCTCGAAGGCGAACACGTACTTCGTGAAGATCTCCCGCGCCACGCCCTGCACGTTGCCGTTCACGGCGTCCTGGCTGAAGCCCACCGCCGCCGGCCCGTCCTGCAGGCCGCGGTAGGCACCCGCGCCGACGATGCCGGCGAAGCCGACGCCGAGCAGGATGGCGGCGACGCGCTGGCCCCGCAGCGTCTCGATCAGCGAGTCCGACGCGTCGCGGCCCACCAGCATGAGGACTAACAGGAACAACATCATGATCGCGCCGGTGTAGACGATGATCTGCGCCAGACCGATGAACGGGCCCGCCTGCACGACGTAGAAGACGCCGAGGCAGAGCATCGTCAGGATCAGCCACAGCGCCGAGTGCACGGCGTTGCGGACCAGCACCATGCCGATCCCACCGACGACAGCGAGCGGCGCCAGCACCCAGAACAGCACCTGCTCGCCCGTGCCCGGGTCGCCGGTGGCGGCCGCGGCGAGAACGTCCGCGGCTGTCACTTGCGGCTCCCCTCGGTGGCCGAGTGGGCGGCGCGCTGGGCGTGCTGCTCGGCGCCGGGGAACTCCACACCGGGGTGGTCGTCCAGCTCGTACCGGCCGGGGCCGGCCTCCGACCGCTCCGCCCCGGCGGACGTGCCGGGGTTGGCGAGCGCGCCGACGTAGTAGTCCTTCTCCGAGTCGCCCAGCCGCATGGGGTGCGGCGGCTGCTCCATACCCGGCAGCAGCGGCGCGAGCAGCTGCTCCTTCGTGAAGATCAGATCACGCCGGGAGTCCCGGGCCAGCTCGTACTCGTTGCTCATGGTCAGCGAGCGGGTCGGGCACGCCTCGATGCACAGCCCGCAGAAGATGCACCGGGCGTAGCTGATCTGGTAATTCGCCGCGTACCGCTCGCCGGGGGAGAACCGCTGCCCCTCGGTGTTGTCGGCGCCCTCCACGTAGATCGCATCCGCCGGGCACGCCCACGCGCACAGCTCGCACCCGATGCACTTCTCCAGGCCGTCCGGGTGCCGGTTGAGTATGTGCCGCCCGTGGTAGCGGGGGGCGGTCTTGGGCGTCTCGAACGGGTAGTCGGTGGTGACCACCTTGCGGAACATGTGGGCGAAGGTGACGCCGAAGCCCTTCACCGAGTTGGTGATGGCACCCACGTCACACCTCCTTCTGGTCGGTGTCGGCGGAGCCGACGTGGTGGGCGCCGTCGGCGGAGCCGACGTGGTGGGCGCCGTCAGCGGGGCCGGCGTGGCGGGCGCCGGCGCCCACATTCGCGGGCTGGCGCTCGGCGATGGCGCGGCGGGCGCGCGGGCTGGGCGGGACCTGCAGGTCCAGCGGCGGTACGGGGAAGCCGCCGGCGGGCCGGTTGGCAAGCTGCTCGTCCAGCGGCGGCACTGCCGGCGTGCGCCCGGCCGGCCAGAGCAGCGCGATCAGCAGCACCAGCGTGACGACGCCGGCGATGACGACCCACCGGGTCACCGTGCCGGAGTCCTCCTTCTGAGCGATCTTGATGCCCGCCAGCGCGAGGATCCAGACCAGGTTGATCGGCAGCAGCACCTTCCAGCCGAACCGCATGAACTGGTCGTAGCGCAGCCGGGGCAGCGTGGCGCGGACCCAGACGAACAGGAAAAGAATCGCCACGACCTTGCCGAAGAACCACAGGAGCGGCCACCAGTTGGAGTTTGCCCCGGCCCACTCGCTGATCGGCCACGGCGCGCGCCAGCCGCCCAGGAACAGCGTGGTGATCATGGCGGACATCGAGACCATCGCCACGTACTCGGACAGCATGTAGAGCAGGAACTTGATCGAGCTGTACTCGGTCATGTACCCCGCGACCAGCTCGCTCTCGGCCTCCGGCAGGTCGAACGGCGCCCGGTTGGTCTCGCCGAAGGCGGAGATCAGGAAGATCACGAAGCTCGGGATCAGCAGCACCGCGTACCAGCTCGGCACGTGCAGGTCCAGCGGGCCCAGCGAGGCGTACCGCTCGCCGTGCCCCTGGGCGGCGACGATGCCGCTGGTCGACATCGTGCCGGCGGTCATGAACACCGCGACGATGGACAGGCCCATCGCCACCTCGTACGAGATCATCTGCGCCGCGGAACGCAGGCCGCCCAGCAGCGGGTACGTCGACCCGGACGCCCACCCGCCGAGCACGATGCCGTAGACGCCCATCGACGAGCAGGCGAGCACCACCAGCACCGCCACCGGCACGTCGGTGACCTGCAGCGGAGTGCGCTCGCCGAAGATGCTCACCATCGGCCCGAACGGCACCACCGACAGGGCGGTGAGCGCACAGATCGCCGACACGGTCGGGGCGAAGAAGAAGACGACCTTGTCGGCCGCCCGGGGCAGCAGGTCCTCCTTCAGCATGCCCTTGATGCCGTCCATCAGCGTCTGGAGCAGGCCGAACGGGCCCACCTGGTTGGGCCCCGGCCGGACCGCCATCCGGGCGACCACCCGGCGCTCGAACCACACGCCCAGCACGGTCAGGCCCATGCCGAAGACGAAGGCGAACACGATCTTGATGAGGATCAGCCACCACGGGTCGCGGCCGAAGTCCGTCAGCTCCGGATCCTGCGCCAGTACGCGCACCCTCTCGGCACTCACCGTTCACCTCCAGCCAGCAGGGGCCCAGCGCCGGCGACCGTGACCACGGCCCCGGACGTGACGCCGAGCGTCCGGCGCACGGTGGCACCGGGGGAATTCGTCGGCAGCCACACCACGCCGTCGGGCATGTCCGTCAGCGCGGCCGGCAACGTGACCGCGCCCCGCTCGGTGCCCACCGTCACCGGGTCGCCGTCGGCGACGCCGAGCGCGTCGGCGGTGCCCTTGCCGAGGCGGACCACCGGCGGGCGGGCGGTGCCGCCGAGGTGGTCGTCGCCGTCGGTGAGGCTGCCCAGGTCGATGAGGTGGTGCCAGGTGGCGAGCACCGCCTGGCCGGCCGCCGGGCGGGCCACCGGGCCCGGGGCAACCATCGGCGCCGGCCGGGCCTCCGCCCGGCTCACCGGCAGGCTGCCCAGCTCGCGCCGGACCTCGTTGACGTCGCCGGTGCCCAGCGTCACGCCGAGCTGCGCCGCCAGCGCGTCGAGCACCCGCGCGTCGGACATCGCCGTGGTGTCCAGCACCCGGTCGAACGGCCGCAGCCGGCCCTCCCAGTCCACGAAGCTGCCCGGCTACTCCACCCCCGGCGCCACCGCCAGGACCACGTCGGCCCGGCGGCTCACCGCGCAGCGCCGCAGCTCCAGGCTGACCAGGAACGGCACGTTGGCCAGGGCCTGCTCCGCCAGCCGCGGGTCGGAAAGGTCGGCCGGGTCGACCCCGGCCACGACCAGCGCGCCGATGCGCCCGGCCGCCGCCGCCGCGATGATCGCGTCCGTGTCCCGGCCCGGCGCGCTCGGGATGACCCCGGGCCCGACGTCCCAGGCGCCGGTCAGCTCGGCGCGGGCCGCCGCGTCGTTCACGGGGCGCCCACCCGGCAGCAGGTTGGGCAGGCAGCCCGCGTCCACCGCGCCGCGGTCCCCGGCCCGCCGCGGCACCCAGGCCAGCCGGGCGCCGGTCCG
>DASQDS010000277.1:0-8435 GCA_035634075.1 Pilimelia sp.
GGCCCCGGGCGCCGGGCATCGGCGCCCGGGGCCGCCCTCCTCCCCAGGAACAAGCTCTTGTGCTGGTCAGCCCCGGCCGGCGCCCGCGCCGGCGCGGACGCGGGCGGGAATCCCGGCCGGGCTCTCGACGGCGTAGCTGTAGAAGGTGCGCGGCTCCACCACGGCCCCACCCACCTGCGGCTGGCCGGAGCCGACGTACACGTTGTTGCGCTCCACCGCCCGGCCGGGGCCGCTGTCGGCGTAGCCGCTGGTGGAGACGATCGGGACGGCCACGTTCTCGAAGTAGTTGCCCTCGACCAGCACGCCGGAGCCCTGCACCGCGGCGACGCCGTACAACTCGTTGTTGAGGAAGTAGTTGTTCAGCACGTGCACCGGGTCGGCGAAGCGGACCCGTGGGTGCCGCTGCCGGCTGTTGTCGAAGAAGTTGTGGTGGATGGTGACCCTGAGGTGCCCCACGTCCGTCGACGCGGCGCCATCGGAGTGGCCGATCAGCATGCTCTTGTCGGCGTGGTCGAAGTGGTTCCACGACACGGTGACGTAGTCCGCCCCGCGCACGATGTCCACGGATCCGTCCACTGCCCCGGAGAACGTGTTGTGGTCGATCCAGATGTGGTGCGACTCCTGGCCGACGTTCACCGCGTCGTCCTCGGCGTTGGTGAAGCGCAGGTTCCGCACGATCACGTTGAACGACCGGTAGAAGTCGAGGCCGCCGCCGGTGATGTGGCCGCTGTTCCCGATCCCGACGATCGTCTTGTTCGGCCGCACGCCCTGCTTGCTCGTGATGGCGATCGTGCCGTTCACCTGGATGATCAGCCGCTCGCTGCTGTCGATGTACTCCAGGAACTGGGTGGCGTTCGTCGCGGTCACCACGCGCCCGCCGGCGCCGCCGGTCGTGCCGTTCTGGCCCAGCGCGTTGACGGACGCGAAACCGAGCGGCGCGTCGGTCGCCGGCGCCTGGCCGGGCGGCGACGCCGAGGGCGAGGCCGCGGGCGGGGCCGTCGGCGGGCCGGTCGCGGTCGGGGGGCCGCCGGCCGCCGTCTCGACCGCCACGTCGTCGAAGGACGCGCTGGCGAAGAACGTGGCGACGCCGACCTGCCCGGCGGCGAACTGCGTGTCGGTGGCGGTGACCGCGGCCCCGCCGTTCACCGTGCCACGCAGCGACGCGCCGGTGACCTGGAGGCTCAGCGCGTACCACCCGCCGGCGGACACCGGCACGGCCGCGGTGGCCAGCGTGGCCGCCGCGCCGTTGACCAGCTTCTTGAGCTCCACCGTGTTGTTCGACCGCAGCGCCAGGTAGTAGTACGACGTCGCGGACTGCGCCCGGGCCAGCACGGCGACGAACCGGTTGCTGCCGGCGAAGGAGATCGGCCGCACCCGCGCGGTCACCGTGTAGTCGGTCCAGGAGGCCGAGCCGGCACGGGCGCGGGCGTCGGCACTCGTCCCGGACTGCCGCAGCGCCGGGGTGCCGTCCGGCACCACCGCCCAGGCGCCGCCCGAGGGCGTCCAGCCGGCGGAGTTGCCGTCCGCGAAGTCGTCGGCGAACAGCGTCGCCGCCGACGCGCTGCCGCCGCCGAGCAGCACCACGGCGGCCACGGTGGCGGCCGCGACGCCGGCCGCGAGCGCGGTCCGCCATGGCCGCCGGCCGGCCAGCCCTTCGTGCACCATGGTCGGTCTCCGTTCCCGCACCGGCAGGGGCGCGCGCTCAGGGGTGGAAAGCGCTTTCCAGGCAGCGTAAGGCAGAGGTCGAGGGGCGTCAATGCGACGGCGCGCGACCGGGCGGACCACGGGGTGTGCCGGGCCGCCGAACCGGGCATACCTGCGGCGAAGGAGGAACGGCCATGTCGACAACTCAGGTTCTGGTAATCATCGCGGTCGTGCTCGTCCTGGCGGTGTTGGCCGCCGTGGCGTGGTCCGCCACTCGCCGCCGGGCGCTGCGGCGCCGGTTCGGCCCGGAGTACGACCGGGCGGTGGCCGAACAGGACAGCCGGCCAGCCGCCGAGAAGGAGCTGCGCGAGCGCGAACGCCGGCATGCGGAGCTCGACCTACGACCCCTGACCGCCCAGTCGCGGGCCACCTACGCCGCCGCGTGGGAGGAGGTGCAGGCGAAGTTCGTGGACGCGCCCGGTGAGGCCGTTACCGACGGAAACGATCTGGTGACCCGGCTCGCGGCCGAGCGTGGCTATCCGACCGAGGACTTCGACGACCAGATCGCGCACCTCTCCGTCGAGCACGCCCGCACGCTCGGTCACTACCGCGACGCCCACGAAATCCACCTGCGCAACGAGCGCGGTGCGGCCAGCACCGAGGAGCTGCGCCAGGCACTCGTGCACTTCCGGGCGCTCTTCGCCGACCTGCTCGGCGACGACCCGATCCGCCGTCCCGCCGCAGCCACGAACGAAGCAGCCACCACCAGCGAGGAGACAGCCGATGACCGCCGATAAAGAGCCGCTCCGGTACGACGACCTCCCGGGCGTGGACGAGCAGCTGCCGGTGCAGGACCCGGCCCCACTTCCCACCGCCTTCGGCGCCACCACGGTGGCCAGCGCCGTCGCCGCGTCGGCCATGGCCGGCGAGCCCGGGGCGGACCGCTCGGACGCCGGCCCGGACTCCCCGGTGACGGCCGAGTTGGCGGAGGGGCAATCGGACGGCGTGGTCGACGACGACCGGGCCGGCACGCCCCGGCCGCTGTCGTGAGCGACCGGACGGGCGACCCGCCGGCGGCCCCGGCCGTGCCGATCGACCAAGCCGGCCGCGGCGAGCACACGTCAACGGGCGTGCCAACCCAGCGGACCGGCCCGGACGACCCGGCCGACGGCACCGGACCGGGCGCGGCGGCGATCCCGGAGCCGGCGGCGGCGGTACCGCTGACAGCGGCTGGCGACGACGCCGACGACCGGACAGCAGGCGGCCGGGCCGCGGACGACCGGACCGACGCGAACGACCGGACCGACGCGAACGACCGGGCCGACGCGGACGACGCGGACGACCGGGACGGGCGGGGCGAGCTGCCCGGGACCGTGACGCCGTCGCCGGTGGCTCCGCTGTGGGACGACGACACCGTCGGCCAGCTGCGGGAGCGCTGGCGCGACGTGCAGCTCCGCTTCGTTGACGACCCGGTGTCGGCCGCCGACGAGGCGCAGCTGCTCATCGGCTCGGCGGTCGACGCGCTGACCTCTGCGCTGGCCGAGCAGCGGGCCGACCTCGACGGTTGGCGTTCCACCGAGGGCACGGACACCGAGCACCTGCGGGTGGTCCTCCACCGGTACCGGGACTTCCTGGAGCGGCTGCTCACGATCTGACCCCCGAGCCGGCCGGCCGTACCCGTCGGTGCCGACGTGGCGCCGGCCGGTGCGGCCGGCCGGTCCGCGCGGTCCCCCGGCCCCAGCCGGTTAGCCGGCGCCGTCCCGGGTAGCCCTGCGGGGACACCCGTTGGGGAGGAGTCGTCATGGCTGACGGGCAGCGGCTGGTGGCCGATGTCGTGGTGGAGCGCATGCGTGCGTGGGGGGTGCCGCGCGTGTTCGGGTACCCGGGCGACGGCATCAACGGCGTCCTGGGGGCGCTGCGCCGCGCCGGCGGTGAGCCGGCCTTCGTGCAGGCCCGGCATGAGGAGACCGCCGCCTTCATGGCGACGGCGCACGCCAAGTACACCGGCGGCGTCGGAGTCTGCCTGGCCACCCAGGGCCCGGGCGCGGTCCACCTGCTCAACGGCCTCTACGACGCCCGCCTGGACGGCAAGCCGGTGGTGGCGATCGTCGGCCAGCAGACCCGCAGCGCGCTGGGCAGCGGCTACCAGCAGGAGATCGACCTCAGCCGGCTCTTCGGCGACGTGTGCGCCCAGTTCGTGCACTCGGCCAGCACCGCCGAGCAGGTGCCGATGCTGCTCGACCGCGCGTTCCGCACCGCGCTGGCCACCCGCAGCCCCACCTGTGTCATCCTGCCGCACGACGTGCAGACCGCCCCGGCGCCCGACGAGGGCGCGCACGCGCACGGCATCGTGGCCACCGCCCCGGGCCTGCGGCCCGGCCGGGTCGTGCCCCGCGACGAGGATCTGCGCGAGGCCGCGGCGGTGCTCGCCGCCGGTGAGCGGGTGGCCATCATGGTCGGTCAGGGGGCGTACGGCGCCGCCGCCGACATCGTGCGCCTGGCCGACCGGCTGGGCGCGGGGATCACGGCCTCCCTCCTCGGCAAGCCGGTGCTCGACGAGGGCCTCCCGGCGCACACCGGCGTCATGGGCCACCTCGGCACGACGGCCAGCGCGAAGCTGCTGGCCGGCTGCGACACGCTCCTGCTGGTCGGCACCAACGACCCGTGGACCGAGTTCTACCCCGCCCCCGGCCAGGCGCGCGCGGTGCAGGTCGACATCGACGGGCGGCACCTGGCAAACCGCTACCCGGTGGAGGTCCCACTGCTGGGGGACGCGGGCGAGACCGTACGCGCGCTGCTGGACCTTGTGCCGGCCGGGCCCGGCCGCGGCGCGGCGTGGCGGGAGCGGGTGGCGGGCTGGGTGCGCGACTGGGGTGAGCAGGCGGCGGCGCGCGCCGCGGCGGCGGCCGACCCGCTGAACCCGCAGTACGTGGTTCGCGAGCTGTCCGGCCGGCTCCCGGCGAACGCCGCCGTGGCGCTGGACGTCGGCTCGGTGACCTACTGGTACGCCCGCCACCTGCGGCTGCCGCCCGGCGTCCCGGCCCACCTGTCGAGCACGCTGGCCTGCATGGGGTCGGCGGTGCCGTACGGGCTGGCGGCGAAGCTGGCCGCGCCGGACCGGCCGGTGGTGGCGCTGGCCGGTGACGGCGCGATGCAGATGAGCGGCCTGGCCGAGCTGATCACGGTGGCGGCCCGCTGGCGGGACTGGGCGGACCCGCGGTTCGTGCTGCTGGTGCTGAACAACGGCGACCTGGCGGAGGTCACCTGGGAACAGCGGGAGACCGAGGGCGACCCGAGGTTCCCCGGCTCGCAGGGGCTGCCCGACGTCCCGTACGCCCGGTGGGCGGAGCTGCTCGGCCTGGGTGGGATCCGGGTGAGCGCACCGGCGGAGGTGGGGCCGGCGTGGGCGACCGCGCTGGCGGCGGACCGGCCGTTCCTGATCGAGGCTGTCGTCGACCCCGCGGTGCCGTTGCTGCCGCCGGACCTCCCCTTCGACGGCGTGGCGAAGATGTACGCCGGGCTGGCACAGGAGGGCGGGGAGGCCGAGCACGCCCGTGACCTGCTGTTGGCCGAGCGGGCCGGCGAAGGTCACGACGACCGCGCCGACCTGGCGGACTGACGCCAGGGATCGAGGCGTCCTCCCGGCTGGTGGGCCACGGGGAAGACGCCTCGATCTTTCCTCGAATGAAGTTGGAGGCCGGGGCGGCGCGGCAGCCCCTACCGCAATACCACGCCGCCCCGGGGGCTTTGGATCGGTGGTGGGAAAGTTGGGAGCGCTCCCATCCATCGATGACCCGAATGTTGCCAGGGCGTTTCACCGGTGTCAATGGGCACGCTCCCACGGCTTATTGACGACTCAGTTCGGCACTCCTAGCATCGATGCACGAGGGTGGTCGCGACCGCGCGCTCCTGGCAGCCGCGCACGAACGCACCGCCCGAAATGCCGGCACCGGGCAGCCGGCTCACCACCGCGCGCCGGCCACCGGGCAGCGCCCGCGCACACCCCCCGCCATCCCAGGGAAGGAATGCCCGCCATGCGCGCGAAACACTGGCGCCGTACGAAGTGGACACCGATCGGCGTTGCCGCGCTCCTCGCCGCGTCCGCCGCGGTTGCGCTCCCGCCGCTGCTGCTCACGCCCGCGGCACAGGCCGCCGACCCCGTCGTCGTGCTGAGCCACGGCTTCGAAGACGGGACGACGCAGGGGTGGGGCGGGCGGTCCGCCGAGACGGTCGCCACGAGCACCGCCGCGGCCCGCACCGGCAGCCGCAGCCTTCTGGTTTCCGGCCGTACGGCCTCCTGGCAGGGCCCGGCCCGTAGCCTGCTCGGCTCGGTGGAGAAGGGCACCCGCTACACCCTGTCGGCCTGGGTCCGCCTCGCCGCCGGCGAGCCGGCCGCCCAGGCGCGGCTCAGCGTCGAGCGGCGCACGGCCGGCACGCCCTCCTACGACCAGGCCACCGGCAACGTCAACGTGACCGCGACCGGCTGGACCCAGCTCACCGGGAGCTACACGCTAGCCCACGACGTGGACTTCCTGACCGCCTACGTCGAGACGGTCAGCGGCACCTCGGCCATCCACATTGACGACTTCACGATGTCCTACGTGCCGGCCACCCCGATCCAGACGAACATCCCGGCGGTCAAGGCGGTCCTGGCCCCGTACTTCCCGATCGGGACCGCCATCTCCCCCACCACGATCATCGGCCAGCACGCGCAGCTGCTGAACCGGCACTTCTCCTCGGTCACCCCGGGTAACTCCCTGAAGTGGGACGCCACCGAGCCGGCCGCCGGCAGCTTCCGGTTCACCGACGCCGACGCGGCGGTCAACTTCGCCGTCGCGAACGGCCTGGAGATCCGCGGGCACACCCTGATCTGGCACCAGCAGACGCCGAGCTGGGTGTTCGCCGACGCCGCCGGCAACCCGATGACGGCCACCGCGGCCAACAAGGCGCTGCTGCTCAGCCGCATCGAGTCCCACGTCAGCACTGTGGTCGGCCGGTACCGCGGGAAGATCAAGTATTGGGACGTGGCCAACGAGGTCATCGACGAGAACCAGGCCGACGGCCTCCGCCGCAGCCGGTGGTTCGAGATCGCCGGGCTCGACTTCCTGCGTACCGCCTTCCGCGCCGCCCGGGCCGCGGACCCGGCGGCCAGGCTGTTCATCAACGACTACAACACCAACGTCCCGGCCAAGCGGGACAAGCTGTTCAACCTCGTCTCCGCCCTGCGGGCCGAGGGCGTGCCGATCGACGGCGTCGGCCACCAGATGCACGTCAACATCGACTGGCCGTCCGTCGCCGAGACCGAGGCCATGATCACCAAGTTCGTCCCGCTCGGCGTGGACCAGCAGGTGACCGAGATGGACATCAGCATCTACACCAACACCGGCGAGTCCTTCCCGACCCCGCCGCGCGACCGGCTCATCAAGCAGGGCTACCGCTACCGGGACCTCATGGGGGTCTTCAAGCGGCACGCCGACGCCATCAGCTCCGTCACGCTGTGGGGGCTGGCCGACGACGACACCTGGCTGGATTCGTTCCCGGTGGCCCGCAAGGACGCGCCGCTGCTCTTCGACACGGAGCTCCAGGCCAAGCCCGCATACTGGGGCATCGTCGACCCGAGCCGGATCGAGGGCGCGGCCAGCGCCTCGCCGACCGCGAGCGCCGCACCCACCGCGAGCGCGTCGCCCACCGGAAACACCTCGCCCACGGCCGGCGCCTCGCCCGGCCCGACGAACACCGGCCAGGCGCCGCCGCCGTGCCAGGTGCGGTACACGGTGACCGGCCAGTGGCAGGGCGGTTTCCAGGGCGAGGTGCGGGTCACGGCGCTCGCACCGGTGAACGGCTGGACGCTGCGCTGGACCTTCCCGAACGGCCAGCGGCTCGACCAGCTCTGGAACGGCACGGCGACCCAGACCGGCGCCGCGGTCGCGGTCACGAACGCGTCCTGGAACCGCTCGATCCCGGCCAACAGCACCGCCACGGTCGGGTTCCTCGCCAGCTGGGCCGGCACGAACGGCCCGGCCGCCGACATCACCCTCAACAACGCGGCCTGCCAGCGCCTCCCCTGACCCGACACGACCAGCAAACCGGGGGCCGCCAGGGTGGCAGTGCGGTGAACGGTCGGCGGGCGTCCGCCGTCCGTTCACCGCGGTGCCGGCGCGGCCGGCGTGATGCGCCCGCGGCCCAACTCCGGGCCGACGGCGAGGCGGGCACCGGGCTTGCGCCCGCGGCCCCAGCCGATCTCCCTGCGGTAGCTGCCGAGCAGCCCCGACCCGGCCACGTGCGCCTCGTCGCGCAGCGGCGAATCCGCCGGGGCGGGGTGGGTCAGCGGCGCCACGAACAGCGCGTCCGCCGGGCAGTGCGCCTCGCACATGAAGCACGTCTGGCAGTCGCTCTGCCGGGCGATCACCGGCACGCCGTCGGCCCCCCGGTCGAAGACGTTGGTGGGGCACACCGCGATGCAGACGTCGCAGGTGACGCAGCGGCTCTGTGAAACGACCTCGATCATGACGCGACGGCCTCCAGACGGCGACGGGCGGGGTCGGCCGCCGGCCGCACCCACAGGGAATCCAGGCCGCCCACGGTGAGGCGGTGGTGCTGCGCCGGGTCAAGTTCCGGGAACTCCTGGCGGCGGGCCATCCCCCGGCTCTCCGTGCGGGCCAGCGCGCTGGTGTACATCCACCGGGCGTGCGCGACCATCGCCGCGGCCTGGCGCGCCCGCACCACGTCCGGGCCCTCGGCGCGCAGACCGGAGCGCACCGCCGACCACGTGCCGTCGAGCTGCCCCAGCG
>DASQDS010000278.1:0-8710 GCA_035634075.1 Pilimelia sp.
GGCTGATCGACCCGTGCCCGCTGTGGGACCACGACGGGACCGCGTATCTCGTGCACGCCTGGGCGCGCAGCCGCAGCGGCATCAGCAACCGGCTCACCGCCCACCGGATGAGCCCGGACGGCCGCCGGGTCCTGGGCGGCGCCGCGACGATCGTCGACGGGGACGCCATCGCCGGCTGTCACACCCTCGAGGGGCCGAAGTGGTACCGGCGCGACGGCTGGTACTGGATCCTCGCCCCGGCCGGCGGGGTGGCCACCGGGTGGCAGAGCGCGCTGCGGTCGCGCACGGTATGGGGTCCGTACGAGCACCGGATCGTGCTGGCGCAGGGCGCCAGTGCGGTCAACGGACCGCACCAGGGCGGCTGGGTGACGACCGGTACGGGTCAGGACTGGTTTCTGCACTTCCAGGACCGCGGCCCGCACGGCCGGGTGGTGCACCTGCAGCCGATGCGCTGGCGAGCCGACGGCTGGCCGGTCATGGGAATCGACGACGGCAGCGGCTGCGGCACCCCGGTCACCACCCACCCGGTACCCGTGGCGACCGGCACGACGCCGGTCCCGCCCGGCCCGGTGGTCGCGGACGAACTCACCACCGCAGTCCCCGGACCGCTGTGGACCTGGCAGGCGAACCCGGGGGCGGATTGGGCCGCGCCGGCCGGCGACGGCCTGCGGCTGGCCTGCCGGTTTTCGCCCGCAGTCGACCTGCGTGAGCTGCCGCAGGTGCTGGGCCGCCGGCTGCCCGGCGGACCGCTGGTGGTCACCGCCCGGATCGCGCTGCGCTGCGACCTGCCGGGCGCTCGGACCGGCCTGGCCGTACTGGGCGATTCGTACGCCTGGGCCGGGCTGGAACGCACGCCGGACGCGGTGGCGCTCGTGCACCGGGTCGCGGCGCCGGACGCCGCCGAGGTCGACGCGGTACGGCCCCTGCCGCTCGCCGACGGTCAGGCCTGGGTGAGCCTGCGCATCGAGATCACGGACGCGGCCGAGTGCCTTTTCTCGGCGACCCTCGACGACGGCCGCGCGCTGCCGCCCGGCCCGACGTTCCCGGCCACCCCCGGCCGGTGGGTGGGAGCCACCCTTGGCGTCTTCGCCGCCACCTCCACTGCGGACGGTCTGGTCCCGGACGGGCCGGTGGGGCACGCCATGGTGGCGTCCTTGCGATGGGACGGCAGTTGTTGAGCGACCCGACCTACCCGGAGCTCGGCCCGTTCGCCGGCCTGGCCGAACTGGCCGCCGCCCAGCGCGGCCTGCTCCCCGAGGTGACGCCCGGACCCGCGCTCGTCGTGGCCATCCGCGACGCGATCGGCGTGCTGGACCTGACACCCGTGGACGCGCGGGTGCAACGGCGCTGGGTCGACGGCGACCTGTCCGGTGAGGAGGTGTCCTGGTCGGTCGGCTTCGGGCCCCGCACCCACGCCTACGTGCTGCGTCCGACGGCGGCGCCCGGGCCGTTGCCGGCGGTGGTGGCGCTGCACTGCCACGCGGGCGCCAAGTGGCACGGCAAGGAGAAGATCGCGGATTCGCCGGACATCGGTGACCCGGAGGTAGGCGACCTGCGCGCCGCGCTGTACGGCGGCCGGGCCTGGGCGAACGCGCTGGCCCGACGCGGCTTCGTGGTGCTCGCCCACGACGTCTTCTGCTGGGGCAGCCGCCGCATGCCGCTGGCGGCGATGCCGGCGCGGGTGCGGGGCTGGGCGGGCGACGTGATCGCGGCGAGCGAGCGGCGCGGCGAGCCGCTGAGCACATCCGGCCGGTACGACGTCGCGGCGGCGCTGCACGAGGCCACCGTCGCCAAGCTGTGCGGCGCCCTGGGCACCTCGATGGCCGGCGTCGTCGCCGCGGAGGATCTGGCTGCTGCCGAGTACCTACGCGGGCGGGCCGACGTCGACGCCGACCGGGTCGCCGGTGCCGGGCTGTCCGGCGGCGGCTGCCGCGCGGCCCTGCTCGGGGCGCTGGATCCCGGACTGGCGGCCACCGTCGTGGTGGCGATGATGGCGTCCCAGCAGGACCTGCTCGCCGAGGGGTACGTCGACCGGCACACCTGGATGTTCCAGACACCGGGGTTGGCCCGGGTGGCCGACTGGCCGGACGTGGCCGCGGCGCGGGCGCCCGCGCCGCTGCTGGTGCAGTACGCCGAGCACGACGAGTTGTTCCCCGCGGGCGGGATGCGGCGGGCCCACGAGCGGATCGCCGGCCACTACGGGGACACCGGCGGCTACACGGGCCAGGTCCACGCCGGGCCGCACGCCTTCACCGTGTCGATGCAGGACGCCGCCTTCGCCTGGCTCGCCGACCGGCTGCACTGAGAGCGTTACGGCGCCCGGGTCGACGTCACGCCCCCGGGCGCTGCTGCGGCGTCCAACCGGTACGGCTCAGTCGAGCTTGCCGGCACCGGCTCCGGCCGGCACCTGCACGGGCAGGTGCTGCGCGGGATCCACCCGGTAGCTGTAGAAGGTGCTCGGCTCCACCACCGCGCCGAGCGTCTGCGGGACGCCGGAGGCGACGTAGACGTTGCCACGCTCCACCACCCGGCCCGGACCGCTGTCGGCGTAGCCGGAGAGGATGGGCGCCGGCACGTTCTGGAAGTAGTTGCCCTCCACCAGCACACCGGCGTCCATGGTGGAGGCGACGCCGTACGTACCGACGTTCAGGTAGTAGTTGTTGTAGACGTGCACCGGTTCGCCGAAGCGCACCCGGGGGTTGCGTTGGTTGGTGTGGTCGAAGAAGTTGTGGTGATAGGTCACCCGGAGGTTGCCGATGTCGGTGCCGCCGTTGGTGTCCGCGGCGCCGAGCAGCATGTTCTTGTCCTGGTGATCGAAGTGGTTCCAGGACACCGTGACGTACGAGGCGCCGAGCCGCACGTCGACCGCCCCGTCGAAAGCCCCGCCGAACGTGTTGTGGTCCACCCAGACGTGGTGCGAGCCGTCGTCGATGTTGATGCCGTCGTCGCGGGAGTTCCGGAACGAGATGTTGCGGATGATCACATTGGCGGCGTTCTTGACGGTGAGGCCGCCGCCGGTGATCACCGCCGAGTCACCCACACCCACCACGGTCTTGTCGGAGGTCACCCACTCCATCCGAGCCAGCGTGATGGTGCCGGAAATCTGGATGACCTGCGGGCCGGGCCGCTTGATGTAGTCGAGCAGCTGCGCGGTCGTCGTCGCGGTCAGCAGCGGGCCACCTGCCCCACCGGTGGTGCCGGCTCGCCCCTTGGCGGTGACGCCGGCGAAGCCGTCGGCCTGGCCGGGCAGCGGCTCGGCGGGGCTGGTGCTGGGGGTCGGATCGGGGGTGGGCTCCGAAGCGGACGGGCCGGGGGCGCTCGGCGTCGGACCGCCCGGCGGGGCGGGCGAGGTGACGACCGAGACGTCGTCGAACGAGGCGCTCGCGTACTGGGCGGCGAGCCCGACCTGCCCGGCGGACAGCACGCCGTCGGTGGCGGTGAGCGGGGTGCCGCCGTCCACCCGGCCGGTCAACCGGCTCCCGGAGACCTGCAGACTGACCGTGCGCCACGCACCCGGTGCGCCGGGCGCGGATCCGGTGGCGAGGTGGACGGTCGATCCGCCCGAGCGCCGACCCAATTCCAGGGTGCCGTCCGCGCGCAGGCCCAGGAAGTAGTAGCTGGTGCTGCCCTGCGCCCGGGCGAGCACGCCCACCCGCGAGTTTCCGGTGCCGAAGGCGATCGGCCGAACCCTGGCACTGACCGTGTAGTCGGCCCAGCCGAGCTGCCCGGCGCGGGCCCGGGCATCGGCGGCGACGCCCGACTGGCGCAGCGCCTGGGAGCCGTCCGTCGTCACCGACCAGGAGCCGCCCGACCTCGACCAACCGTCGAGCCTGCCGCCCTCGAAGTCGTCGTGCAACAGCGGGGCGGCCGACACGGAGCCGGTCACGCCAAGGGCGGCGGCCAGGCCGGCGACGACACCGGCCGCCAGGACTCCGCGCAGGCCCGCTCGCCTGGAAGTAGCACTGCTCATCGTTACTTCCTTTCCACAGATCGCGGGCACTGACAAGGAAAGCGCTTTCTGAAACCGACCGTAGGGGGTTTGTTTCATCGATGTCAATAAGTCTCCGGTCGCTAGATCAAGCCCGCAAGCCAGCGGTGCGGGTCGTGCCTGACCTCCGCGACCGCCGTCAACGCGGCGCCGATCGCCGGCGCCTCGGGCCCCAGCAACGACGGGCGTACCTGTACCGGGGACCACCCGTTGCTGACCACCCGCACGCGCAGTTGCGCCTGCAGCGGTTCCAGCAGCCAGGAGGCCAGCACCGCGTAGCTGCCGCCCAACAGCACCGTCTCGACGTCCAACACGTTGACCAGCGAACCCACGGCGATGCCCAGCGCGGTGCCGGCGGCGTCCAGCGCCTGCCGCACCGCCGGGGAGTCGGCATCGGCAGCGGCCGCGATCGTCGCCGCCGATGCGCTGCCCGCCGGGTCGGTGCTCACACCGACCGCGCCGAGGATGGCCGACAGTCCGGCGTAGCACTCCAGGCAGCCGCGCGCCCCGCACGGGCAGGGCAGGCCGTCCGGATACACCGTCATGTGTCCCAGCTCGCCGCTCCAGCCCCGTGCGCCACGCATCACGCGACCGTCCATGACGATGCCCGCGCCGATGCCGAACTCGCCGGAGACGTACAGGAAGTCGCTCAACCCACCGTTCGCGGAGTGCATCTCGCCCAGCGCGCCCAGGTTCGCCTCGTTGTCGACCGCCACCGGCAGCGCGCCGCGCGGTTGCGCCCGGGCGAACAACTCCACCAGGTCGACGTCACGCCACCCGAGGTGCACGGCCATGCGCACCACCCGCCGGTCGTCGACCGGTCCCGGCACGGCCACCGTCGAACCCATCACGGTCAGCCCTTCGGCCGCGGCCGCCTGCACGGCCGCACCGGCCATCGTGGCCAACTCGGCGACCACCTCTCGAGGTGCCCGGCCGGCCCACGGCCCGGGGCGGAACGCCAGGTGCCGGACCGCGCCGGTCAGATCCACCACGCAGGCGACCAGGTAGTCGCCCTTGATGTCCAGTCCCAGGCCGGCCGGTCCCCGCCGCGACAGGGTCAGCCCCACCGGCGGACGGCCCGTCGGTGCCCGCTGAGCCCGGTCCACCTCGGTCAGCAACCGCCCCGCCAGCAGTTGCTCGACGAGGCGGGAGACGGTCGCCCGGGTCAGACCGGTGCTCGCCGCCAGCTCGGCACGGGAGATCGGCCGCGAACCGGCGGCGACGACCCGGCGGAACACCAACGCGAGATTGTGCGAACGCAGGCTCTCCTGCCGGACCGCCCGGTCCGGAGTCGGTGCCGGACCGGAACGCCGGAACGGCCGGACGGTGTCGCCGCCGCTCACCGGGTGTCCTCCTGGCGCGTGCCGGCGGTCATGCCGGATACACGGCGCTCGCCAGCGTTGCCGCCCGCTCGGGGTCCTGCACCCCATCGGTCACCACCGTGACCACGCGCCGGCTGACGGTCCGACCCGGGCCGATCGTCAACGGGCGGTGCCAGGCCAAGGCTGAACCGACGCCCGCATAGTCCCGGGTACGCACGAACCACGGGTCCTGCCGGGTATCGCCACACGCGCCCACGAACACCAGCGTCCAACTCCCCCCGTCGGGTCGTTCGCAGGCCAGCGCGAGCCATGGTGACGTGCTGCCGTGCAGCAGTTCGGTCCCCGCGCCGGCAGGTCCGAACGCCAGCAGACGACCGGTGGTCATCGGCGCCCGCCAGAAGAACCCGCCGTAGCCGGCGCCCGCCCGCCCGTACACGGAAGGGCTGCTCATCGACATCGGGTCACGGCCGGCGTTCGTCAAGGCGAAATGCACATCGAGTGCCCAGCTGTCGGCGGTGACCGGGCGCGCCGTCAGGGTGCGCCGCTCGCGCAGCAGCTGCAGCCCGTCGGCCGTGGTCCAGGCGATCGTGTGGCTCACCGTGTCGGACTCGCGCCGGTGCCAGTCCAGGTGCTGCTGAACACCGTGATTTTCCAACCAGGTGGGGCCATGACGGGGCACGAAGGTGCGGCCACCCCAGAAGTTGTGACCGGCCAGGTCCGGTACGGCGATGCTCAGCCCCAGGTGGTGGCGGTGGGTGCTCGGCATCGACTCGGTGACCTCGACCCCGGAGAGCGTCCGGATCGGATGCGCATACGGCCGCGGCGCAAGGAACCGGTCGATCTGCGGCCGCCACACGTAGGCGACGACGTCCCGGCCCTGATGCTGTAGCACCACGCTGGCCTCTGGATGGTCCGTTGTCCGCACCCCGTCATTGTGCCGGTGGTCCCGCTACGCCGCCCACGGGCCGCCCGGTGACTACCTCGCGCGGATCGCCGCTACCTGTGAGCAGACCTGGTCATTTGCTCCGCGAGCCATCGATGAATCGAGGTGAAGTCTTCGTCGGCAAGGCCGGTGAACGGGTCGACGCGGTGGATCAACGCCCGCGCCGGATGGTGGGCTGCTACCCCGTTGCCGGTCTATATCGGTCGTCTCGTCGTCGATCCATACGAAGGGGCGCCCGGCTGCCCACCGGGTAAGGAACATCGTCTTCCAGTGCAGGCCACGCGCGGGCTCGTCGTCGGTATCGGGGAAATCGACGACGGGCAGGGCGGGAAGACCGAGCCGGAGCGAGACGACCTCGTTCGCGTCTGCCATCCACGTCGTCGCCCAGACGAGCTGACAGCCGAGGGCCAGCAGCCTACGCCCGTCGGCCGGGTCGAGGCGGTCCACCAGGGGGTTACCCAGTTCCCCGGGCACCGGCTCGGCGAGGTCACCCGGGGGCGGCCGGCGCAGGGCGGGTCGGGCGCGGAATGGGATCAAAGGTCCGTCGACGTCGAGGAAGATCAGCGGACGGTCAGCAGAGGCGAGCATCATCGCCGCGAACATACCGCGCAGTGCACCATGGCGCGTCTCGCGCGTTACCGGTTACCAAGAATCCGGACGTCGGATCACGGGGGTGGCTGACATCATCGTCGGATGAACGCCACTGAGATCACAGTCGTGCTGGTCGACGATCTCCGGTCATTCGTCGACGGCCGCCTGGCGGAGGTAGCCCGGACGAGCGCTGCCGGCGTCGACCTGCTCCACCGGTACCGAGGTCAGCGGTTGGACGAGTTGTGGCTGGACCATGACCTGGGCGACGACGACACGATCTGGCCGGTTGTCGAGGTGTTGGAACGGGCCGCCTTCGACGGTCGCCGGTTCGATATCGGCGTCATCAACGTGCACTCCGCCAACCCTGCCGGCGCCGCGAAGATCACCCAGGTCTTGCGGCATTGGGGCTACCGGGTCCGGGCAGCGTCCGGCGCCACGGACGTCGGCTACCTGGAAGAGTCCACCAGCGCAGAATGACCGAAGGTCGACGGCGCAGCGACGACCCCGTCCGGACAAGGCACGCCCTCACGATCAAACCCTGCTATCGGCTGGAGTTGCCGCGACCCGGGCGTCAGGGCGAGTCGTGATCACCATCCAAAGGGGTACGGGTGAACTGGAGGTGCGGCAGCACGCGGCGCCCCGCGGCAAACGCGCCGCGGTATGTGCCGTCCGGCGTCGCTTGCCACGTCATCGCCGACTGGGACGTGGTGATCCACGACGTACTCGCTGATGAGGCGGCCCACTACTTATCCCACGCCGACGTATGGAGCGGTACGCGGAGCGTGGCGGCGACTGGGTCACCCCGTCAGCACGGCCCAGAGCGGCACGTCGGGGGGGTCCATACAGTATGCCTCCCAGCACCACCTCGAGCGCCAGCGCAACCTCCGCTACCAGCACGAACGCCCGCGCCCCGGTCACAGACTGCGGCGCCACCCCTGGCTGCACTCAGGCCGTGGTGAAGCCGAGTGTCCGATATCCGGGCATGCGGCGTTGCAGTGAGACCGCGAGGATGGGGGCGGCGGGGTCGTGGTAGTCGTGGACCTCGGCGATGTCCTTGCCGGGTGCGGAGCGAATCACCCGGCCGGCGCATTGGACGAGTAGGCCGTCGTAGGAGATAGGGCCGGCGAGGAAGAGGGTGTCGAGCGCCGGGGCGTCGAAGCCTTCGCCGATGAACGGTGTGGTGCCGATGACGAGCAGGCCGTCACCGCCTTTGGCGGTGTCGAGCCGGTCGACCACGGCCCGGCGGTTGGTGGTGCTCATCGCTCCTTGCAGCACGAGTGCCGGGTGTCCTCGCGTAGCGAGCATGGCGGCGAGGGCCTCGACGTGGGCGACCCGCCGGGTGAGGACGAGACAGTTGCGACCGCGCTTCAGGGCCGCGGAGACATCGTCGGCGATCCGCGTGTTGCGGGCCTCGTCGACGGCCAGTTGTCGGTGCACTTCGCCAGGGCGCCTGGCGCGTCCAGGTCCACGGCACCGGGCTTGAACGCGGTGTCATGCAGGTACAAGACTCGTCGCGGTCCGTTGTCGGGGTGCATCGCGGCTGCCAGAGTGCCTGGTTGTTCGTCGGTCATGGTGTGTCGCACGGGTCCGAGCTGCCAGGTGACGAGCTGGCCGAGGCCGTCACGTCGGGTGGGCGTGGCGGTGAGGCCGAGCCAGAACTGCGCGGCGATTCGTTTGACCGAGTGTTCGTACGCGGCCGCGCCGAGATGGTGGCACTCGTCGACGACGACGTGCCCGTACCCCTGGGTGAGCGCGGCGATGTCGTCGCGTCTGGCCAACGACGGCAGCAACGCGATGTCCACGGTGCCGGTGAGCTTGCGCCGGCCGCCTCCGAGCTGGCCGGGTCGGATGCCGAGGAACTGCTCG
>DASQDS010000279.1:0-3514 GCA_035634075.1 Pilimelia sp.
AGGATGGCGCGGCGAACGTCGGGCTGCCGCTGGGCGGCGACACCCCCACCGGGGAGTCTGTCAACGACGCGGCGATCGCCGCGGCGCCGGCGACGGCCGACACGCAGCAGGAGGGCTGACACATGCTGATGCCGCGTAAGCCCCCGAAGGGCTTCCGCAAGCCGCACCACCCGGACCGGTCGGGTGCGGCCAAGGGCGGCACCCGGGTGGTGTTCGGCGAGTTCGGCATCCAGGCGCTGGAGTCCGCGTACGTGACCAACCGGCAGATCGAGTCGGCGCGTATCGCGATGACCCGGCACATCCGCCGTGGCGGCAAGGTCTGGATCACGGTCTTCCCGGACCAGGCCCTGACCAAGAAGCCCGCCGAGACCCGGATGGGTTCCGGCAAGGGCTCGCCCGAGTGGTGGGTGGCCAACGTGAAGCCTGGGCGGATCCTGTTCGAGATGTCGTTCCCGAACGAGGCGACCGCGCGGGAGGCGATGCGCCGCGCGATCCACAAGCTCCCGATGAAGTGCCGCATCGTGACACGTGAAATGGGTGAGGGCTGATGGCCGCGGGCATCAAGGCCGGCGAGCTTCGAGAGCTTCCGGAAGAGGAGCTGGTCGAGCGGCTGCGCGAGGCCAAGGCGGAGCTGTTCAACCTGCGCGTGCAGGCGGCGACCGGCCAGCTGGACAACAACCGTCGGCTGCAGGTCATCCGTCGGGACATCGCCCGGATCTACACGATCATGCGTGAGCGCGAGCTGGGGCTCTCGGCCGCGCCGACTGAGGTGACTGCAGCGTGACTGACAATTCGACTTCGCAGGTGCGGACCCAGCGCAAGGTGCGCGAGGGGCTCGTGGTCAGCGACAAGATGGACAAGACCGTCGTGGTTGAGGTCGAGGACCGGGTCAAGCACTCGCTCTACGGCAAGGTCCTGCGCCGTACGAGCAAGTTGAAGGCGCACGACGAGCAGAACTCGTGCGGCATCGGCGACCGGGTGCTGCTCATGGAGACCCGGCCGCTGTCCGCCACGAAGCGCTGGCGGGTCGTGGAGATCATCGAGCGGGCCAAGTAACCGACAACCGCGAGGCCGCAGGCCAAGCCGCGGTCGACGTTCTCCCAAGCTCCGCCGCGAAGCGGCGGAGGACTGGCAGACATAGGAGATAGACGTGATTCAGCAAGAGTCGCGACTGCGCGTCGCCGACAACACGGGTGCCAGGGAAATCCTGTGCATCCGCGTTCTCGGCGGTTCGGGTCGGCGCTACGCGAGCATCGGCGACGTCATCGTGGCCACCGTCAAGGACGCCATTCCCGGCGCCGGCGTGAAGAAGGGCGACGTCGTCAAGGCGGTCGTCGTGCGTACCGCGAAGGAGCGGCGGCGGCCCGACGGGTCGTACATCCGGTTCGACGAGAACGCCGCCGTCATCATCAAGGACGGCGGTGACCCCCGCGGGACCCGCATCTTCGGCCCGGTGGGGCGTGAGCTGCGCGACAAGCGGTTCATGAAGATCATCAGCCTCGCTCCGGAGGTGCTGTAAGCCGTGAGTGAGCGCAGCGAGCGAATCAGCAAGCTCAGTTGGACCGCGCATGCGCGTGCCGACCGGAGGGAGGCGCGGGCATGAAGGTCAAGAAGGGTGACACGGTCGTCGTCATCGCCGGCAGGGACAAGGGCGCGAAGGGCAAGGTCATCGCGGCCTTCCCCCGCCTGGACAAGATCCTGGTCGAGGGCGTCAACCGGGTGAAGAAGCACGAACGCATCCGCACCACCCAGCGGGGTGCCAAGACCGGCGGCATCGTGACGCAGGAAGCCGCGATCCACGTGTCGAACGTGATGGTCCTGGACTCCGACGGCAAGCCGACCCGGGTGGGCTACCGCGTGGACGACAACGGCCAGAAGGTTCGCATCTCGCGCCGTACCGGTAAGGACCTGTGATGACCACCGCCACCGAACCCAAGACGCTGCCCCGCCTGAAGCAGCGGTACCGCGAGGAGATCGTCGGCAAGCTGCGCGAGCAGCACGCCTACGCCAACCCGATGCAGGTGCCGGGGCTGGTCAAGATCGTCGTGAACATGGGTGTGGGCGAGGCCGCCCGCGACGCCAAGCTCATCGACGGCGCGGTACGCGACCTGGCCACGATCACCGGCCAGAAGCCGCAGGTGCGCCGGGCCACCAAGTCCATCGCGCAGTTCAAGCTCCGCGAGGGCATGCCGATCGGCGCGAAGGTCACGCTGCGCGGCGACCGCATGTGGGAGTTCCTGGACCGCCTGCTGTCCATCGCGCTGCCCCGCATCCGCGACTTCCGCGGTCTGGACGGGCGCAAGCTCGACGGCAACGGCAACTACACGTTCGGCCTCACCGAGCAGTCGGTGTTCCACGAGATCGACCAGGACCGGATCGATCGGCAGCGGGGCATGGACATCACGATCGTCACGACCGCCAAGACCGACGACGAGGGCCGGGCGCTGCTGAAGCTCCTGGGCTTCCCGTTCAAGGAGCAGTGAGTAACCGATGGCCAAGAAGGCGCTGATCCTCAAGGCGGCCGCGAAGCCCAAGTTCGGCGTGCGCGCGTACACCCGCTGCCAGCGCTGCGGGCGTCCGAAGGCGGTCTACCGCAAGTTCGGCCTGTGCCGGGTGTGCATCCGGGAGATGGCCCACCGCGGTGAACTGCCCGGGGTGTCCAAGGCCTCGTGGTAATCCCCGCAAACGCGCACCGACCGGAGTCAACGCAGAAATACCTCTTCGCCGCAGGCCCGCGCCACGGCGCGGGAACCCCGGCGAGAAAGGCTGACGAACACTCATGACGATGACCGATCCGATCGCAGACATGCTCACGCGTCTGCGTAACGCCAACCAGGCGTACCACGACCGGGTGACGATGCCCTACTCGAAGATCAAGGCGAACATCGCCGAGGTCCTCAAGGGCGAGGGCTACATCGCCGCCTGGGCCGTCGAGGACCCCGCAGAGGGTGTCGTCGGCAAGCGCCTCATTGTCGACCTGAAGTACGGCCAGAACCGCGAGCGGAGCCTGGCCGGCATCCGGCGCGTCTCCAAGCCCGGCCTGCGCGTGTACGCCAAGTCGCCGGAGCTGCCCCGCGTGCTGGGCGGGCTCGGCGTGGCCATCATCTCGACGTCCCAGGGGCTGCTCACCGACCGGCAGGCTCGCAAGCGACGGGTGGGCGGGGAAGTCCTCGCCTACGTCTGGTGAGGATGAATAACTATGTCGCGAATCGGACGTAAGCCCATCCCGGTGCCCGCGGGCGTCGAGATCAACATTGATGGCCCGACCGTCAGGGTGAAGGGCCCCAAGGGCGAGCTGTCGCACACGCTCGCGGAACCGATCACCGCGGAGCGGGCCGAGGACGGCACGCTGGCCGTGGTCCGCCCGAACGACGAGCGCCGCGCCAAGGAACTGCACGGCCTCAGCCGTACGCTGGTCGCCAACATGATCGTGGGCGTCACGGACGGCTACCGGAAGTCCCTGGAGATCGCCGGCACGGGTTACCGTGTCGCGGCCAAGTGCAGCGACCTGGAA
>DASQDS010000280.1:0-2187 GCA_035634075.1 Pilimelia sp.
CGGCGGCGGTGAAGGCGAACAGCGCCTCGGTGGCCGACGGCCCGCACACCCGGACGGCGGCGCCGGCCGCGCCCAGCGCGGGCAGCACCGCGCGCACGTGCGTGCCCACCCCACCGGTGCTGGTGGCCAGGACCTCGGCCACCCGGCGGCCCTGCAGCGGGAGCCGCTCAGCCACCGTGCACCTCCTGGCGATCGCTCCGACGCAGCCCGCGCACCGCCGCCAGCAGGGGGCGCCGCGCCGTTCCCATCATGACCGCCCCGGCGACCACGAGTGCGGTCCCGGCGGCGAGGACCCCCGCCGCGATCGTGGCGACCAGGTCGCCCTGCGGCACCGGGTCGGCCCCGAGCGCGCCCGCGGCGGCCAGCCCGGCGGCCGCGGCGAGCCCGGCCGCCACCAGCGCGGGCAGCCCGGTCCGGGCGACCCCGGCCAGCCCGTCCCGCCCGGCGACCCGGGCGACGACGGCCAGCAGCGCTAGCCCGGCCACGGTGACCCCGGCACTGTGCCCGGCGGCGAGGGCGACTCCGCGGTCGGCCGCGGGCAGCGTCGCGGCCAGGACGACGTCCGCGGCCACCGCCAGCAACCAGCCGCCGAGCACGCAGGCCGTCGGCGCCTTCCACAGCCCGCGGGCGTAGAGCGCGCGGGTCAGGACCGCCACCAGGCCGTAGCCGGGCAGCCCGGGGGCGAACGCGACGACCGTGTCCCGCAGCGCGCCGACCACGTCGGCCGGCTGCCCGGCGAGGAAGACCCCCGCCATCGGCCCGGCGACGGCCACGAGCACCGCGGCGGCGACGGTCGAGGCGACGACGACGAGGACCACCACGGGGGCCAGCGCCCGGCGGAAGCCGGCCTCGTCGCCGGTCCCGGCCCGCTCGGCCAGCCCCGGGTAGGCCGAGGTGGCCAGCGGCACCGCCAGCGCGGCCCACGGCACGAGGAAGACGGTCAGTCCGGTCACGTAGACCACCTGCGTGCCGTCGGGGGCACCGGCGTTGGCCAGCCGGATCGCGACCGCGGCCAGCAGCTGCTGCCCGGCGAGGGTCAGGACGCCGGCGACGGCCAGCCGGCGCACCCGCGGAGCCACCCCCACGGGGAAGCGCAGCGACGGCCGCAGACCCAGCCGCAGCCGGTGCACCGGCGGCAGCAGGCACAGCGCCAGGGCGGCCACGCCGAGCGTCGTCCCGACGGAGAGCACCAGCTCGGCCGGCGTCGAGAGCCCGCCCGCCGTGCGGCTGCCGCCGATCGCGGCGAAGGTCAGGTAGGCCCCGGCGACGACCACGCTGGACAGCAGCGGCGCCAGCGCGGGGGCGGCGAAGCGGCGGTGGGCCTGCAGCACGCCGGTGAGCACGATGCCGACGCCGTAGAGCACGACCTGCGGGGCGAAGACGACCAGGAAGCGGGCGGCGAGGTCGACCTGCGCCGGGTCGCCGGTGCCGAGCAGCAGCCGGGCGACCGGCTTGGCGCACAACGCGAGCAGCACCGCCAGCGGGGTGAGCACCAGCAGGCTCCACCCGAGCAGCGCGGAGGCGGTGCGCCGCACCTGCTCCCGGTCGCCGGTCGCGATGCCCCCGGCCAGCATCGGGACGTCGAGGCCGGCCAGGGCGCCGCCGGCGACCACCTCGAAGACGATGTTCGGCACGCTGTTGGCCACCACGTAGGTGTCGCCGGTGCTGTCGGCGCCGACGGCGTTGGTGAACACCAGCGTGCGGCCGAACCCGGCCAGCCGGGCCAGCACGGTGAGGACGGCGATCAGCGCGGCGGCGCCGGCGACCCCGCGGACGACCGGCCGGTTCACGCGGTGCGGCGGCCGAGCCGGTCCAGCTCCCGCAGCCCCGGCGTGGCCTCGATGACCCGGGTGAAGCTGACCCGCTCGATGGCCAGGGTGAGCCCGACGACCGTCGCGAGCGCCCCGGCGCGCGCCGGGCGGCCGGGCACCGCGGCCAGCCGCAGCCCGAGCAGCGCGGAGGCGGTGCGCCGCACCTGCTCCCGGTCGCCGGTCGCGATGCCCCCGGCCAGCATCGGGACGACGAGGCCGGCCAGGGCGCCGCCGGCGACCACCTCGAACACGATGTTCGGCACGCTGTTGGCCACCACGTAGGTGTCGCCGGTGCTGTCGGCGCCGACGGCGTTGGTGAACACCAGCGTGCGGCCGAACCCGGCCAGCCGGGCCAGCACGGTGAGGACGGCGATCA